>JAEZKI010000227.1 GCA_023415525.1 Bacillota bacterium
CCTGTGTACAGGGCTGTCCCAATGCAGCTATCGTTTTTGAAGAAAGGGGTTAGACCATGAACTATTTAATTATCGGTAATTCTTCTGCTGCCATTGGGGCTGTAGAAGCAATAAGAAAACAGGATACTACAAGCTCCATTACACTTATCTCTGATGAGCCTTATCATACTTACGGTAGACCTCTTATCTCTTACTGGCTAGAAGGTAAGGTTTCTGATGATAAAATTTATTACAGACCAATGGACTTTTATGAAAAAAATGATTGTAATCTCATACTTGGTACTAAGGTTACAGCTATAGATGCTAAGGCTAAGGTTGTTAAACTAGAAGATACTTCTACCATAGCTTACGATAAGCTTCTTATCGCTACGGGCTCCCGTGCTTTCGTCCCTCCCATGCCAGGTCTTGAAAAGGTAGAAAATAAATTTTCCTTTATGAAATACGATGATGCAAAAGCCATTAAAGCCGCTCTTAAAAAAGATAGTAAAGTTCTTATTATTGGCGCTGGTTTAATTGGTTTAAAGGCTGCTGAAGGAATAGCTCAAACCTCTTCTGATATTACTGTAGTGGATTTAGCAGACCACATTCTTCCTAGTATTTTAGATTGTGAAGCTGCACAAATTGTTCAAAAACATATAGAAACACAAGGTGTTCAGTTTATCTTAAATGATAAAGTAGTCCATTTTGATGAATCTACTGCTACTCTAGCAAGTGGCAAAAGTATCCCTTTTGATTTAGTCATTGTCGCAGTAGGGGTTCGTCCTAACGTAGAACTGGCCAAAGAAGCTGGTTTAGAGGTTAATCGTGGTATTATTCTAGATGAAAACTGTAAAACTTCTGATCCACATATCTATGCTGCTGGAGATTGTACAGAAAGTATAGATCTAACCACAGGTGAACAGAAAATTTTAGCCCTCCTCCCTAATGCTTATATACAAGGTGAAGTAGCCGGTACTTGTATGGCTGGTGTTGAAAAAACTTATACTCGTGCTATTCCTATGAATGCTATTGGTTTTTTTGGGCTTCATATGATTACTGCAGGTACTTATGATGGAGAAGCTACAGTATTATCTAGTACTGGAAGCTTTAAAAAATTAGTCTTTAAGGATGGGTTGCTTAAAGGTTATATAATGATTGGAGATGTCAAACGTGCAGGTATCTATACTTCTCTTATTAAAGAAGAAATACCTGTTTCAAAGGTAGACTTAAACCTCCTTTCCTCTCAACCCCAAATGCTGTTCTTTGATAAACCAAGAAGACTGGAAAAGCTTGGAGGTATTTACAATGAAAATTAATGCACAATCTCTTCATTTTTCTGCTTTAAATGAACAAGTTAAAGGGAGTAACGACTCTTACATTGAAATCATCAACTGCTTAGGCCATAGGTACATTGGTGCTGGCATCTCTAATAAACAAATTGATATCCATGGCATACCTGGTAATGCCCTAGGTGCTTATCTTGCTGGAAGTACCCTTAATGTATTTGGAAATGCTCAAGATGCTATAGGTGATACCATGGACTCTGGTAGCATTGTCATCCATGGTAATTGTGGAGATACAACAGGCTATGGCATGCGCGGTGGTAAAATCTATGTAAAAGGTGATGGTGGTTACCGCGTCGGTATACACATGAAGGAATATAAGGAATGTAAGCCAATAATCATTATTGGAGGTAAAGTAGGCGACTTCTTGGGAGAATATCAGGCTGGTGGTTTAATCATTGTACTCGGTCTAAATTCTCAAGGTGAAGTACCTGTTGGTAGTTTTTGTGGCACTGGCATGCATGGTGGTGCCATTTATATCCGGTCACAATCTCTTCCTAAGGATTTACCCACACAAGTTTCTGCTACCTGTGTCACAGAAGAAGATATGTCCGTACTTAGAAGCTATATTGATGAATTTAGTAAATGCTTTAATCTAGATAGCGAAGATATTTTAAAAGAAAATTTTTATAAATTAGTACCAAATTCTAAAAATCCTTACAAGCGTCTTTACACTCCTAATTAATTAGCTTACACTATGATTAATTTATAACTAAACTATAGAATAGGAGGATACTACATGTCATTTAATAAATTAGGTGCTTTAAGATTTGTGGAAGAAAATGATGTAAAGTTTATAAAGCTTCAGTTTTGTGATATCTTTGGGGCTCTAAAGAATATCTCTATTTCCTCAAAGCAACTGGCTAAAGCTTTCGAAGAGGGTATTGCCTTTGATGCTTCCTCTATTGAGGGGTTTGGGGTTATTGAAGATTCAGAACTCTTCTTATTTCCAGACCCCACTACACTTTGTATCTTGCCCTGGCGTCCTCAACAAGCTCGTGTCGCACGGCTATTTTGTGATATCAAAACGGGAGATGGTAATCCTTTTCTTGGCGATAGTCGCTACATCCTTCGACAAACTTTTGAACGTGCTAAAAACATGGGATATATTTTTAATGTAGGGGCCGAATGTGAATTTTTCCTATTTAATACAGACCAAGAAGGTAGGCCTACTCTAAATCCTAGTGATAAGGCCACTTATTTTGATACTGCTCCTACAGATCAAGGTGAAAATACAAGACGGGAAATTTGCTTAACTCTTGAGCAAATGGGATTTGAAATCGAATCTTCTCATCATGAGTCAGCCTATGGCCAACATGAAATAGATTTTAAATATGATAATGTTATACAGTCAGCAGATAATATCTTATCTTTTAAATCTGTTGTAAAAACCATCTCACAGCGTAATGGGTTCTATGCTTCTTTCATGCCTAAACCTTTAGCCCTTACAAGTGGTTCTGGTATGCATATCAACATGTCCCTTTTTAAAGATGGAGAAAATATTTTTAATACCCAATTAGGTAACGAACTCCCTGAAGTAGCCAAATTTTTCATAGCTGGTATTCTTTCTCACATTAAAGAAATTTGTGCTATTACAAATCCCCTTGTTAATTCTTATAAGCGTCTAAGTTCAGAGTTTGAAGCTCCTAAACATATTGCTTGGTCTTATAAAAATCGCTCTTGCCTTATTAGAGTCCCTTATACAACTAAAGGTTATAACCGCATCGAGCTTCGTAGTCCTGATTCCACTTGTAATCCTTATCTTACACTAGCGCTTATTCTTTCTTCTGGACTAGACGGGATTGAACAAAAACTCGATCTTATCCCCCCTTTAACTCAAAATGCCTATAGCCTTAGCAGTCAAGAACTAAAGCAATACGGTATTGATTTACTTCCCCAAAGTCTTAATGAGGCATTAAATGCTATGGAAGCTAGTTTGTTCGTTAAGAATGTCCTTGGTGAACATTTGTTTAATAAATACCTGGATTTAAAAATGCAGGAATGGAGTATCTATAATCAAACGATTCATGATTGGGAAGTTAAGAACTATCTTTAACTTTGTGGAGTATAAAATGATTATAAAAAGGAGTAGGAAGCGTGGAAAAGATATTAATCGTATCTACCCAAAAAGAGTCTTCAGATGCCTTGTATGATATCATTGCGCCGCTTATTCCCTCTGGTTATGAGTATGTCTCATCTGCCAACGAAGCCCGGCGAAAATTTGATTATACAGATTTTGACCTAACTATTATTAATACGCCACTAAGTGATGAATTTGGTACAGAACTGGTCTTAGATATCGTTGAAAAATCCCTTTCTGCTATACTCATACTCGTTAAATCTGATATTATGGAACAAGTTCAAGACAAAGTTTCTATAACAGGAGCTTTTGTAGTAGGTAAACCGATTAACAAGCAGGTTCTACTCCAATCCATACCCTTTGTTCTTAACTCCAAGCAAATTATATCTAGTCTTAGAGAACAAAACAAAGCTCTCCAAAAGAAGATGGAGGATATTAAAGTAATCGAACGTGCCAAATTCTCTCTCATTAAATATTTAGGCTTTGATGAAAAGCAAGCTCATAGGTATATTCAAAAACAAGCTATGGATTTAAGAGTTTCTCCTAGGAACATAGCGGATAACATTCTCAAGACTTATGAAGTATAATTAGAGGTGTAGACAATATGAAAATAAAATTTACAAAAATGCATGGTATTGGAAATGATTATGTGTATGTAGATGGCTTCCAAGAAACCATAAATAATCCCAATGCCTTTTCAAAATTTATAAGTGACCGCCATTTTGGTATAGGCTCAGATGGTCTTGTTATCATTTTACCTTCTGATAAAGCTGATTTTAGAATGCGCATGTTTAATGCAGATGGCTCAGAAGGAAGAATGTGTGGTAATGCAACACGCTGTATTGGTAAGTATGTCTACGAAGCAGGCTATACTCAAAAAAAGAATATTTCTCTCGAAACCCTTAGTGGTATTAAATATTTAACCCTTACAGTAGAAAATGAATTAGTTACTTCCGTGGAGGTAGATATGGGTAAAGCACTTTTAAGTCCTAAGGATATTCCTATTTCTTCTCCTTTAAATCAATTTATTAATGAGCCCTTGGATATAGATGATACTACCTATTATGTAACAGGTGTATCTATGGGAAACCCTCATGCTGTCTTATTCAGTTCTGAGATTGATCATTTAGATTTAGAAAAACTAGGCCCTAAATTTGAATATCACCCTTTATTTCCTGAAAGAATAAATACCGAATTTGTACAAATAATTAATGACACTACACTTAAAATGCGTGTATGGGAAAGAGGTTCTGGTGAAACTTGGGCATGTGGTACTGGAGCTTGTGCTACGGCTGTAGCAGCCGTTCTTAATGGTTACTGTAAGCCAGATAGTGAAATCACCCTCCAGTTAAGAGGTGGAGAACTAAAAATTACGTATAAAACAGATGGAATTGTCCTAATGAAAGGTCCTGCTACCAAGGTCTTTGAGGGTATCATCGCGTATGAGGAGGCTAATTAATGGCATTTATAAATGATAATTATTTAGAGCTAAAAGACAGTTATTTATTTTCTACTATTGCAAAAAAAGTAAATGAGTTCGTAGCAACTTATCCTGATAAAAAAGTAATTCGTCTAGGTATAGGGGATGTTACAAGGCCTCTTGTTCCTGCTGTACTTCAAGCCATGCATGAGGCTGTAGACGAGATGGGCAAAAAGGAAACCTTTAAGGGATATGGTCCTGAACAGGGTTATGGATTTTTACATGAAGCTATTCAAAAGTACTATGCCTCTAGGGGTGTTAGTCTAGATAATGATGAAATCTTTATTAGTGATGGAGCAAAAAGTGATCTAGGGAATATAACCGATATTCTTGGGGATGACAATATAATAATGATTCCCGATCCTGTTTACCCTGTCTATGTGGATACGAATATCATGTGTGGTCGTCAAATTCTGTATTTAGATTCTAATGCAGATAATAACTTCCTTCCTATGCCTAATGACGATGATCTTTCTCCAGACATTATTTATCTATGTTCTCCTAATAACCCAACAGGTTCTACTTATAATAGAGAGCAATTAACTACGTGGGTGAACTATGCCAATAAGCATGAAGCCATTATTCTCTATGATGCTGCCTATGAATGTTTTATCCAAGATTCTTCTCTTCCAAGAAGTATTTTTGAAATAGAAGGTGCTAAGACTTGTGCCATTGAATTCTGTAGCCTTTCTAAAACAGCAGGTTTTACTGGTACACGCTGTGGCTATACCATTGTTCCTAAAAACCTTACAGGTTTTACTTTAGAGGACGAACCTGTCTCACTTAATAAACTCTGGCTCCGTAGACAAACAACCAAATTCAATGGTATCCCTTATATTATTCAAAAAGGTGCTGCAGCTGTTTTCTCTGAAGAAGGTCAGAATCAAATCAAAGAAAGTATTGCCTACTACATGGAAAATGCCAAACTTATTGCCTCTACTATGCAAGAAAAAGGCATTAACTACGTTGGAGGAGATAATTCTCCCTATATTTGGCTTCAATGCCCTAATAACATGAAATCTTGGGATTTCTTTGACTATCTTCTAAAAGAAATTGCTGTAGTGGGTACCCCTGGTTCAGGTTTTGGAAAAAATGGTGAAGGTTATTTTCGCCTTACTGCCTTTGGTAGTCAAGAAGCTACTCAGGAAGCTATGGAACGCTTTAAAACCTTATCTTTATAAATAGCCTAAAATCTAAAAAGAGTGAAAGCATGGTGAGAATTAATTTCACATGCTTTCACTCTTTTTAAGTTTCATATTACATGAATTCTGCCAATCCTTCTATTGCGTACACACGAACAGGGCATGAATCCAATCCTTTGATTGGAAGTGGTGTATACGAGA
>JAEZKI010000257.1 GCA_023415525.1 Bacillota bacterium
GACTTATATTTAATAATGCTCTTAAATTATCCAACATCCTATTAAATCCTATTGCCAAATGCCCCACCTCATCTTTGGACTCTACAACTACATCCGTGGTTAAATCCCCTTTTTCAATCTTATAAGTCAATGATTTAATAGGCTTTACTACTTTATTGGCCGTTAAAATATTCATACCTGTTCCTATTACAAGCGACAAGAGCATTGCACCTACAATGGCCATCAACATTTGATACTGCCCACCCCTTATAACATTCGTACTAATAGCTACAACCACTTTCCATCCACATAAATCAATGGTATTAACAAAAAAACTACGTTGCATGTCATCATAGTCTTTTAGTCTTATAGGTGAACCTTCCTCTTGTGACAAGAGTACGTTATAAGGCGTATTCGGCAACTCAGCTAATTGCATAGGCTCCCCTTCCACATAGCTATAAGCTTCATAAGGATGTGTTACAACACCTTCTTGGGCATCTAATAAAAAGATATAACTATCCTTAGGCAATGACTGTTTATTGACAATATCCACGATTGTATCCACAAAAATATCTGCTGCTAAAACACCTTTCAGCTCCCCATTTACCTCTACCTTCTGTGAAATGGTAATAACATACTTCCCTGAGTCCGAATCAATATACGGTGAAGAGATATATTGCCCCTCTGTTTGCAATGCACCTTGGTACCAAGCTCTCTTTGTAAAATCCATAGAAGCATCTGGTACATAGCCAGAACCACTGGACATAACATTATCAGGCGATGTAAAGTAAATATCATAGGTGTAGCCTTGTTGATTATAAGTATTTACAAAAGGAGCTAAGTACTCTGCGAGTTCTTTTTGATTATACTTCCCTAGAACTTTTATACTATTGGCCTGATTCACAACCAATTCTACTTGACTTGTAAGCCAGCTAGTAATTTCTTGAGAGCATTTTTGAGCTTCCAGACTATATTTATCATAAGAAGCTGTTTTTAACTCATTAGAAACCATGGCAAAACAAACAATTGATACAAAAAATAAGCAAAATAAAATAACCATACCGTTCATTCCTACCATACGCCACTTTAAACTTTTCATAGAGCCCTCCTATTTTTTTACTTATGTATTCTGTATTTTGTATTTTATATATTTACTATATTATATAATATTGTATAAAATATTTAATTATTTAATTAAATATTTTACATCTACTTACAATCGTAAAAAGACAGCGCATTGTTTAGCCTTTGCGTTGTCTTTTTACTTTTATTATTTGATTTCTTTATTTTATCCTTTCACTAAAGCCTATAATAGCAATGGATGAAGTCATTTTACTAGTCTAATGAAATGTGTAACTCCTCTAATTGTATCTTCCTAGATTCTTTCACATTTTCTGGTACCAATTGTACCTCTTCTCCTCCCGGACCTAAAGCAACTCCTCCTTGATAAGTACCACAATAAATAGTAGGGGTAACAATCAGTTCATTAGCCCCTTCTTGAAGCTTTCCAAAAGTATTGCTAAAATACATGATTCCTGTATGTTGATTGCCATGTCCTCCATTTGCTTCTCCTACATAATGATTACCTAAATTATCCTTTACTTGGATAGACGTCGTCACATCATCCCACTCTGTACGATAAGCTTCTGGTACCTCTTGCCTATATTCTATTCTAAAGGAAATGGGCGTTTGATAAAGAGCTTCTAACTTTACTTTAAAGTTCTCACGTTCTACACTTTGTGTGAGTTCCTGCCTTTCTCCTTCAACAGCCTTTAATTTAAAGTCAAATTGCCAGTTGCCTTTAATACTTTCTTCCTTCTCGCCTTTTCTCATGACCAATTCTTTAATAGTCCATTTACATTGTACTTCTTCATAGGTCTCATGTAAGCTATAGTTCTCTTGTCCTACATAAGTGTTTTCTCCTACCTTTTTAACTGTTGAGCCCCCGGTCATCCCCCTCTTATAACCCTTGATACTAAAGGTTGGCCCCACACCCACATCAAGATGTTCTCCTAAATCCCTGTCTGCTTTTATCTCATAAGTGTAATAAATTGTGCGCCCATCATACAGTGCTTCCCGAATAGTGACTGCTACACCTTTATCTTCTTTTGTCACATGAATTTCATTGGCATTTTCTTTGTAAAGTTCATAGACTCCCGTCCTACCTTTATCCAAAAACCGAAAGATATCTCCTATAATGGGGATTTCTGCTGCATAGCTTGGCGTCACAATGCCTATCCCAAAAGTTCCTACTAAAAGACTTCCCCCTAAAATAGCTGCTATCATCTTTCCTCGCAGCTGCTTCTTCTTATTAATCCTCTTTCTAAGTGCAGCCTTAACTCCTACCTTTTCTAAATCTGTTACCTCTACTTCTAAGTTTTCTATTTCTTTAAGCTCTTCTTCACTGATTTCAATCTGTGCTAGGGTGCTATAAATTTCTCTCATGGGGTTCCTCCTCTAAGCATTAGCTACTCTCTTATCTAATTTTTTCTTTCCTCTATAAAGCCGATTATCAACTGCAGTTTGACTTAAATGAAGTTGCTTACCTATTTCCGCTGACTTCATTTCTAAAAAATACTTCAATATAAAAATTTGCTGGTCCAGAGGTTCTAACATTCGGATTAGTTCTAAAATCTCTTCCTTTTGCTCTTTTTCAAGTAATGTAATTTCTATAGGACTGGCTTCAAAAGTAGCTTTTAAAGAGCTTTGGCATCGTCCCTCTAAAACAGCTTCTAAGTGTTCTTCCTCATAAAATGGAATGACTTTTCCTTGTGCCTTAGTGAATTTTCTATAATAATCAATGGCCTTATATT
>JAEZKI010000082.1 GCA_023415525.1 Bacillota bacterium
GACTATTGACTCTCACTACTTCAGTGTTGAAATCAATAGCCTTGTTAACTTAACGTTTACTGTTTTACTTCTTCTTTTGTATTAAACCCCTGAATGACATTATAAGCTATCGTTCTAGCCTTATAGCCATTGATACCACTTCCTTGACCTTCTTCTAGTTGGACTGCAAAATAATACGTCTTCTCTTCATTTTGAAAAAAGCCCACAAACCAAGCTTTATCATTGCCTGTTCCTGTTTTTCCATACACCTCATAACCATTCATGGCGTCTGTGTACATGATCTTCTTTACTAACTCTTTATTCTCGTCTGAAAAATGGTTTTCTCCTGCAAAAAGAGTATGTAGCACATCTACCTGCTCCTTAGGTGAAATTTTTAATGAGGAATTCAACCAAAACCCCTTTAGGAGCTCGGGGGAGTCACTTTCTTTCCCCTTCCATTCACTCACATCTTCATTTCCATAGTGGAAGTCCTTCACATATTGGGTCATCTTTTCAAGACCTACTTCATTAATAACCTTTCTAAAATACCAAACACAAGAGCTTTTAAAGGCTTCTTCTAAGGTTAAATCCTTGTTCCATGAGTCCATAGGATATCTTGTTCCATCATAGCCCATAGTGGATTCACCAGAAAGCAAAACCCCTTCTTGTAAACCAATTAAAGCAGCCATAATCTTAAAGGTGGAATAAGGTGAAGACTGAGTATTAGCCAGCTCCTTATTATAAATAAGATATTCATTGGCTTCCTCATCATAGATGACCATACAACCTTTGATGCCATCGAAATACTCTTCTTTGTCTACTTCTTTTATAGTTCCATCCTGAACACTTTGTCCCTTCACCAGATTTGAACCACTCGTAATCACTTCATTATTCTTCTTACTACTCAAGCGCTCCCCCTGTTGGAGTGTCTGATTTTCCTGGATTACTTGAGATTCATTAGTTACTGTGTCATTTAATATGTGTTCTTGAGGAACTGGTGCATCTTTTTCTTTATTCTCACTACAGCCAGCAAGTATTAGACTGATTACTAAACTTAAAAATATGAACTTATGTACTTTTCTTTTCATCTAAAGTATCCTCATCTTCTCTTTCTATATTTTTCAAATTAGTACTTTTAGATTATCTTCTTATCATTACTTTTTTGATCTTTATTCTCTTATTAGTCTGCTTACCTACAGAAGCAAATCTTACCTTTTTCATAGAATATCCACTTGTTGGCTGCTTTTGTATCCAATGGTTCCATCTGCTAATTTTAAAAGTCACTTATTTCTTGCGGTATGCTTCATAGCCGCAAATGATTAATCCTATAATTAAGAAGCACATAGATATAATAAACGGCTTTAATGTATGTGTTCCAAGAAATGAACCCATTAAACCCGTTATCCCATTATAATCCCATGGATTAATCACTGCATAAATAAAACAAAATGTAGAATAGACTAAACCCACTAATGTGATTAAACTACCAAATAAAAATTTCTTCATACATTTCTCCTTTTTAATTAATTGACTTTATAAAATATATTCTACTTTTATATGATATTTTTTGATGGTATGCTTTATCTATATGCTCTGTACTAGGTAGCCTATGACTTTAATATTAGCAAATGGAACCCACTCCATAAAGAAACAATCCCATAAACTTATTACGAGCTAATTAAAGTAACTCCCTAGAAATCCCTGTAAAAATGTTTTTGCTCCTGCCATATAGAATACTACGCTAAATAAAAACTTATTTCCTTAAAATAAAAATACCCTTTCTTTATCATCAAGCATCTGTCTTAAAGCTTATCTTTAATCTATAGCTAACCAGCAATCAACAGAAAATTCAGCTGTTTTATATGGATCTGCATAGCCGTCTGTTATAGCAATTCCTTTCATTTGGATATGCACCTCTCTTCCTTTCATTTCTGAGATTGAAAACGCATATTTTTCTATTGGTTCATGCTCATAAAGATAAAAAGTATCCTCTCTTTCATCTGCTTCCTCAAGAGTATCCACTCTAAAAACATGTCCAATAATTTCTTCAACCCTACTAACTCCTGTTTCATGTCCATTAATACAAAAAGAAGGTGACAAGAACTCTTCTTTATATTTCTTTTGTTGAAAAGATAAGTCTAAAGCTATAGTGATCGTCCCCTCATTCTCATCACTATCAAAAATATAAAATCTACTATCTCTTCCTGCTTCTAAATCAAATACCTCTCCATTTAATTCCAATTTTCCTGTTTGACTCATACTAAATCTCTCCTCCTATTTATATACTATTATTCATAACTCTTCTCTCATAGGCTCACTTTTTCATATACATTCCCACACGTTTAAGCTTTTTTATTTTTTCAACCGGACTTGGCTTCCTTGTTGACTCCTATCCCATTCCCTATTACAGCTATATACTAATAATGAACATCAAATATAGATAACTATTAACTTTATTCATGAATTCAGTAAAGCTCCTTCATGAATTAGCTCCTAATCCAAGCCAGTTCCACTTGTTATTTTTAGCTTTCTTTTTACTAATTACTTTTATCAGTTTAACATATATTTATAATTGTTTAAATATTTACTACATTCTACTGTTAAAGGTTAGCCTTCTAGTCACTTAAAGACTTTAAAAATGCCCACACCTTGTGAATGGCGTGGGCTGTAGTATAAATTGTCCTATTTTCAGATGTGGATGGGGTTGTTTCCGTAATGGGTGCGTATAGTATTTAGTAATACAATGTATAGTGTCATGCACCCTTACTTAATAAAAATTTAGAAATAATTTCCTCCACCAAGTCTCTTACACTACTGACCTTAGATAAATCTTCCACATAAAAATGGCTACTATTATAGTCTAAATCTAAAACCAGTTGAAACTCTAGGTCCCTAAATATGTATTTAGCAATTCGAACATAAATGACTTCTTCTTCTGATAAAAGCTGGATATCACTATGTTCTAAAAGCCTTTCTTTAAGAAATTCATACTCTCCATATAATGCATCGTGTTCCTTTGATAATTCAGACAAATGACTACTTATATTAGTACAAAAAAATGTATTCGGATGACCTTCCATTAAGTATGTATGCTTTTTCATAGAATACCCCCTTTTCTATTAAGTGCTCATTTCTTTGCCTCTTCTTTATAATACACTTTTATTACTAAAAATACCTATTTCCTCTATTAACTAGTACTTATCTAAATATTACCACTTTTTGTTAAAAAAATAAACTCCTATTCTCCATTTATAGTGTTATTAAATCTCGAAGGATACCATACGCATTATCTTTCCACTAGGAACAGAAGCTTTATGCTTATGTGCCTCTCCTCCAGGAATAAATACGATATCCCCTACCTTATAATCTTCAATATGGTCTTCAAATGCCACTCGAAATGTTCCTTCCATAATAATCCCTATATGTCCGCTCCTACACCATTCTAGTTCACGATAGCTCTCTGTTAGTTCCATCAAGCGTAAAACCTTGTTATCTTTTTCAAATATTTTATAACGCATTCCTTCACAAGCATTTACCCATTCCTTATTATTAAATTCTACTAAATGTTGCTCCATAAATTTTTCTCCCCTCTTTCAAAAAAATACCCCTTAACACGCTTTCATGGCTATTCAATTTTTCATTTGTGTTATTTTTCCATTTCAAACTATTTAGTAGGGTATTACTTGAGTATGCCAAATATTCATTCTTGTATACTGAGTATCTTCTATAAATATATGTGACACACATCTATATTCATTATCCAAGCTATTCTTACATTGAAATTCAAAATATAGGGTTACATTTTTTTCTCCTACACTCTTTCCCTCTATGTGCTGTGATAATGGAAGGTTGCTGAAGATAACTTCTATTTCTTGCTGCGGAGCTAAACTTGCTGTTTTTAAAGAATTATATTTATAGGAAGTCATTATTTGCCTTCTATTACTATTTTTTGCATAAATCTTACATTCTCTAATGTCACTCACATTCTCACTAGATATATTTTTTAGCTTCACTCGTATATCCATATACTGAGCACTTGTCCCACAACTCATTACCTCAAAGCTAGGAGTAAATTTTTTCTCCTCTTGCTCTTTTTGCCTATTATATTCTTCTTCCTGTAATTGTATGGTCTTTTCTTGTAATTTCATAGTTAAAGCATTAATTTGATCTGACTTTTTCTGAGAATTATGATTTTGGTATACTGTTACAACGCCTAAGCCGAATGTTCCAATAAAAGTTAAAACCGCACCATAATAGTTTAAAACACTATCTATGCTATATCCAACCTTAAAAAAATCACATGGGGGTTCAAAATAATATATTTTATTAAGAAAAAAAGGGATAACTACAAACACCCCTAAACTTATTAATATCGTTATAATTACACAGATAACCTTATACTTTCTTCCCATTTCACCTTTCTTATCCCTTCTCGTAATTATGATGGTCTTTCACTGTAAGGCGACATTTTAAAGTTCCTACCGACGACAGTTTTGCTACATTTTATTTTTCTAGCTTATAAGTCCATAGTTACTACTGTGTGTCGCTCCTTACTACATACTTCCATCTTATTCCATTGAC
>JAEZKI010000268.1 GCA_023415525.1 Bacillota bacterium
GGAAAAAGCTTTGGGGAAAGAAGTTAACCATTATTTCTGTAGTCATTCTTACCTTTCTTGTAGTTTTTTTGGAGTTTATCGCTCTAATAGGAAAGGTTTACGTTGAAGGAGAATGTATTGGGACACACTATGACAGTTTATTAGTGACTAAAGAGCAAACTAAGACGATGCAAGGAGAGAGAATTGATCAAGCTTTTTTAGAGAAGGCTAAAAAGACTATTACGACATATGATTTAGCAAGACAGGAAATTACACCAGAGATCTATAAAAAACATATAAAGTATGTATTAGCCTATAATAAACTAAATACGTATCTTTGGGGTATGGGAATTAATATTGGAGAAATGGATACCTCCCAGTTAGGGCAACTCAGGAAGGCTTATATAGAAGAGTATTATAATGAAGGAATTACAACAGATGAAAAGAGTGTTGTGCAAAAATGGGATAAAGAGCTTACACATCCATTAACTTATGGCTGGAGTGGAGCTTATGAGCGTTATCTTTCTTTGACCAATATCATAACCTTATTTACGCAATTTGTTTGTGCTATTTGTCTAGCAAGCCTATTTAGCGGAGAATACATAACACATGTGGATGCTTTAATTTGTACAAGTCGCTATGGAAGAAATAAGATTATTCTAGCAAAATTTTTGGTAGGAATAGGTTTTACACTGGTTTTATCCCTCTTTATAAATGTTTTACACTTTGTGGAAGAGGGGGTAATATTTGGATTTGAAGGGGCAGAGCTTCCCGCTCAACTTCTGGTGCCATTTCTTTTAAAAGAATGGAGTTGTATGGAGCTAATAGGAGTGATGATGGGAATAAGTGTGCAAAGTACACTTATTATAGGCATCCTAACTATATTTCTATCTGTTAGATTAGAAAAGCCCAGTTCAACTATGATTATGATGTTTATCTTTTTATTTGCTCCTTTATTTGGAAAGGTACCTCCCACATATAGAATACTTTATCGACTATTTAGTACCTTACCAACTAATATAATGCGTACATCATCTGCTCTAGGAGATACGCTAATAGCTTGGGGGGATAAAGGTTACCTAGCATATCAATATGTTGGACTCTTTTATCTTATAGAAGCAGTCCTTCTTTTAATGGCCAGCTATGAAATATTTAAGAAGCATCAAATTGGTAGGGGTTAAGGGAAAATGAAGACAGGAGGCTTTAAAGCATGGAATTAGCTGAAAAGAGATGGGAGCAGACCCAAGAAATGTCTGCCCCCAAAAAGGCAAGTGAATTAAGTATGGAAAAGGAAGACAAAGAAAAAATGGCCCTTTTAAAGCTGACAAGGGCATTAATGAAGGAACTTGATAAAATCATTGCTTTAGAGTTAGGCTTAAGAAGCATCTAAAAGCTAATGCAGTTGGTTGCGGTATTCTTGGGGGGTTTGTCCTACTATTTTTTTGAAGGTAGTGGTGTAATAGCTAGCACTACTAAAGCCACATTGAAAGGCAATTTCTAAAATAGTAAGATTGGAATTTTGTAAAAGAGATTGACTAGCAGTAATGCGTAATGTGCTTAGATAGTTAGAAAAGGTTTGACCTGTTGTTTTTTTAAAAAGCCTACAAAAATAACTTTTACCAATACCTAGATGATCTACCACTTGGTCAAGTGTAATCACTTCTCCAAGGGGTAACTCCTCTAGGTATTTTTTTGCGCGCGTAATATGATAACTACATTCTTCCAGGTGGCAAGAATGAGCTTCGTCCTTACAAGGAGAAAGACAAGGCAAGGGAGTAGTCGTTTCTGATGGAAGAAGCTGATAAAGGAGCTCCAGCAAATGGAGAATACAGTAGTGGGGTTTAAAAGGAACAAAAGTCTTTAACTCTTCTTTAAGTGTATAAGGTCCTAAGATACAGTAAGCTTTAGAAGAGGCTGTTTTGGATAGAGGACAAAGCGTAAAGCTTATACCATTATCTAAAGTATAATGAAGAAAAGCTTCTTCTTTTAAACGAGGTAAAGACGTTTTAAAAAAAGTCCAAGAAAAATAAGTTTCAAAGATCAGTTTACTTGTTTCGTTGTGTCCCACTTGATGAAGCAAGTTTCCTCTTTCATCAAAAGCTCCAATAGGAAGTTGACTACAAAGATAAAAGGTTTCAAGAGGTTTTTTTATACAGATAGGGGTCATTCTTTAGAGCCTCCTTTAGAAAAGTGAAATAGAGTGAAATAAAAAGCAATCTAGTGAAAGACAGGCCTTTTTAAAAATGCTAAGATAACATTACAAATGATAATGATTATCAAAGTTAAAATTTGAATAGTAAGTATAACATGAGAATAAAGGATTGTCAAAGGGGAAGAAGAATGGAACGTTTTTTTAAAAAACGTTATTTGCTACTTTTGCTCTTACTTTTAGGAAGCCTTTCCTTATTTGTAGGGGTTAGTGAATTACGATTACAGGACTTATTGGAGTTAAAACCGAATAAATGGCAGCTTTTGCTGAAAAGTAGATTGCCAAGACTTGTGGCACTTATTGTAGCTGGAATGGGGTTAAGTGTCAGTGGACTTATTATGCAACAAATTAGTAGAAATAAATTCGTATCACCTACTACAGCTGCTACAACAGATTTTGCAAAGCTAGGGCTTCTAGTTGCCATGATTAGTGTAGGAGGCGCAGGTAAGCTTATAAAAATGCTAGTTGCCTTTGCCTTTGCTATGTTAGGAACCTTGTTATTTATGCAAATGATGAAAAAGATTCCTATTAAAAATATTATTTTTGTTCCTTTGGTGGGAATGATGCTAGGGAAGATTGTAGGTTCTATTACCACTTTCCTAGCCTTTAAATGGGATGCTGTACAAAACTTGTCTTCCTGGATGGAAGGGGATTTATCCATGATTATGTCTGGGAATTATGAAATGATTTATTTAAGTATTCCAGTGGTTCTAATGGGTTTCCTTTTTGCCAATCAAATCAGTATTGCAGGGATGGGAGAAGAATTTGCCATTAATTTAGGCCTTGACTATCAACTGATTGTCAATATAGGTTTAGGAATAGTGGCTCTTATTACGGCAGTAACCTTATTAACAGTAGGGAATATTCCGTTTTTAGGTTTATTAATTCCCAATCTTGTGACCCTTTATAAGGGAGATTACCTAAAAGAAGCTTTAGGACACATTGTATTAATTGGCCCAATCTTTTTGCTGATTTGTGATATATTTGGAAGACTCATTATTTTCCCCTTCGAACTTTCTATTGGTATGACAGTAGGTTTAATCGGTGGATTATTCTTCCTTGGCATGGTATTAAGG
>JAEZKI010000328.1 GCA_023415525.1 Bacillota bacterium
AAGTAAGGTAGATGACATATTTGCAGCAGTTGGAACTGATAGCAAGAATGCCTGTGTGCAACTTGGACATTTGGTGGGCGAAGTAAAGGTGCGTCTTACAGCGGGACAAACAGAGCACGTTACAGTAACTCTTGATAATTTATCAAGTAGTAAAGATAGAGTTTTGTGATACTATAGATCTTTGTCAATTTGTTCCTACTCAAAGTTGTTTGTTAACATCAGTAACGCAATATTCTTTTAATGTAAAATTAAAGGTAATTCTTTGTTTGGTGGCATATTCACGAAAAAATAGAATTGATGGAGGTAAGATTAGATGAATATAAAATTTGATCCAAATAATGTCGTTATTAAACTATGTATGAGCGGAATGAGCTTGGGAGATAGTGGAAACATTGAAGAGGCAACTGCGATGTTTCACAAAGCATGGAACGAAGCAACAGATGACTATGAAAGATTTATTGCAGCTTATCATTTAGCTCTCCGACAAAATAGTATTCCAGACAAACTAAGATGGATGGAAATATCTTTAAAATGTGCACTAAATATTAATGATGAAAATGTTAGGAGTGCATACTCAACTTTATATTTAAACATTGCCAAATGTCATGAAGAGTTGGGTGATTCTGATAATGCAAAAAGAAATTATGAATTGTCAAATTCATATAAGGGGGCACCTACTGATAAAGGACCATTTTATCATGGGACAAAGGCAGATTTAGAGGTTGGTGATTTACTGATAGCAGGTGGAAAATCTAATTACAAATCTGAGCTTAAGATGAACCATATTTATTTCAGTGCTAATATAAATAGCGTAGGGCTTGCAGCAGCCTTGGCAAAAGGGAAGGGAAGAGAACGTGTTTATATAGTTGAACCAATGGGTGAATTTGAAAACGACCCGAATGTGACTGACAAAAAATTCCCAGGGAACTTAACACGCTCATATCGTTCAAACGAACCTTTAAGAATTATTGGTGAAGAAACAGAGTGGGCAAAACTGACAACTACAGAGCGACGCGAATGGAAGGACAAGTTAGCCAAAAACAAAGGTGAAATTATTAATTGAACATTCTATTTCGATGTTACCAGATTTGAAAGGTAAGTCTGTGTTAGATATTGGTTGTGGTATGGGACATCATGCAAAACAGTATTCTGATTTAGGAGCTGAAACTGTTCTTGGAATAGATATTTCGGAAAAGATGCTTAATTATGCAAGAGAAAATAATTCTGCTGATAATATTACATATCAGAAACTGGCTATGGAAGACATAGGAAAGGTTGATAGAAGGTTTGACTTAATTACGAGTTCTCTTGTCTTTGATTATATTGAAGATTTTGGTAACTTAATGAAAAATATATATAACCTAATGAATGATGATGCCCTGGTGGTGTTCAGTACTTCGCATCCAATGGCTACTGCATACGATGGAAAATTTCCAAGGTATACTCATACTGAATCTGGTAAAAGGTTATATGCAAATATAAACAATTACTTTATTGAGGGGAAAAGGGAAATTACGTGGGTTGTCGATAGATATGAGCTTTATCACAGAACATTATCAAGTATGATTAACTCCATTGTAAACGCAGGCTTTAAAATTGAAGAATGTCAAGAGTCTATGGCATCGGAAGAACTAAGGAAAAATGAACCAGGTCAATTTGATGGAACGATTCATAGACCTGACTTTATTTTCTTTAGATGCAGTAAATCCTAAGGATACAAATTGGTTGATAGCGATATAGGTAAATCACGGTTTATCTATCAAAAAGTTAAAGTTTAACACATCTTTTGGGTGTGCTTTCCCTTTATCTGCATATCATACATAGATTTTTTAATGTAGAACACTTAAAGATGTTAGTCAAATCATCTTTAGGTGTTTTTCTATTTTATCCATTAGTTGTTAGTTGAAAACTATTACAGACAGTAAATTCCAGAATCCTTATTGGCTTTTTTGTTCATACAAATATATAAACAAATATATAGACAAATTGTAAACGGGACTGTATAATTGCATTTATAATATAATCCCATTGAGGTGAAAATACATGGATATTAAAATTGATAGCCTTATACCATTTGATACATTGCGTACTGATTTGGAGCACGTGTTTTCTGTTGTTGAGAAAAATGGTAAAGTTGTTCTTCTTAAGGATAATAAGCCAGTTTACATTGTATTGAAATACGATACACAAGCAACTGAAGTTCATACTGTACCCGATAAGCAGATTAATTATACCCTGCAAGAAGCTATGAAGATTGTGCTTTTAGAAGCGAAGGGCAAGACAATGCATGCGTCAAAACTAGCAGATGAAATATATGAACGAAGGTTGTACTTACAGAAAAATGGAAATAAGGCTCAATATACACAGATTAGAGCGCGGTGTGGCCATTATCCGGATATGTTCGAAGCGCTTCCTGGAAACTATATCAAATTAAAGGAGGTATAAGAAAATAGGTGGAGAGGCTTTGTGGAACAGAATGGTAGAAGTGCTTTCTGTTTCAGGGGAAGAAATGCAGACTATTACAGGGCTATGGTTTAAGGCATTATAAATGATGGTTAATCATATGTTGATAGAGCTGTCGAACATGCGCCACCCAGTGAATTATCGGTGCAAAGGTTGATCTCAAAAAAAGACTTCTTGCTCGTTTATTCCTATTATGATCATTGAGTTAAAGGTGAAATAGGAGTAAGGCATGAGGTTAGTAGAAAATCAAGAAACACGGCATATATTTTAGCTTTGCTAGACAAATACATTTAAATGAAGGTGATGGGATGGCTTATAAAAGATATAAAAGTGTAATAGCTTTATCAAAACAAGAAAAAATGAATTTGATGTCCGAGTACATTGATTATTATGAGCGTTTGATTAATGAGCAAGGCTTAGATGCACTTAATGTTAAAATACCACGAGATGTATTTGCAAATATATTGGATGAAATAGGTAGCATTTTGAATCAAAAGGCATTTGAAATGGCTAGTGAAGACGGCCCGATAAAGAACTTTCTTGAAGAGAATCCACTGCCACCGCACATGAAGGAGTTATTACCAGATGATTTTCGCGTGTTTTCACTTCTATTAAATGCACTTAAGCAATGGGTTTCTGCAGAATCACAATCAACGGACAGATACCTTCTTGGCGGTACTGCTCGGGCAACTTGCAGAGAGGCTGTCAATAAATGCATTGTTACAGGTGAAGAATTAGGTGAAAATGCTGAGCTGCATCATCCCCTTAGAGATGGCAGGCCACCGATCCTGTTAAGTAAAAAAGGACATAACTTGGTTGAACAGTACAACCAGATAAATAGTCCTGCAAATACTGCTGATAGT
>JAEZKI010000418.1 GCA_023415525.1 Bacillota bacterium
GACAGGTATAGAGGCTCAGACGATTCATCGCTTACTAGAGATTAATTACATGAGAGAAGATAGTAGTAAGCAAATGTTTAATAGAAATGAAGAAAACCCATTAGAAGCAGATGTTATTATAGTGGATGAGATGTCTATGGTAGACATCATCTTAATGCAGGCTCTCTTAAAAGCTGTAGTGGAAGGGCAAAGATTAGTTTTAATAGGAGATGCTGATCAATTGCCTTCTGTAGGAGCAGGTAATGTGCTAAAGGATATTATCAGAAGCAAGCGACTAACAGTAGTGAGACTTGTTCAGATTTTTAGGCAAGCCAGTCAAAGTGCAATTATTCGTAATGCCCATCGCATTAATAAAGGAGAGTACCCTATAACCAATGAGAAGGATACAGACTTTTTCTTTATAAAAAGAGGTTCTCAAGAGGATGTAAAAGCCACCATTATTGAACTCATTACCTCTAGACTCCCTAAATACCAAGGCTTCGATAGTCTAAAGGATATTCAGGTCTTAGTGCCAATGCGTAAGGGCGTGGTAGGTGTCAATGAGTTGAATAAGGCCTTACAAGAAGCGATTAATCCTCCTCAATATCTCAAACCACAGAAGGAATATCGAGGAGTGATTTTTAGAGAAGGGGATAAGGTGATGCAAATTAAAAATAACTATAATACCCCTTGGAAGGTCCTTGCCAAAACAGGACTTTCTATAGATGAAGGAGTAGGTGTTTTTAATGGGGATTGTGGACTTATTACGGGCATCAATGAAGAAACGGAAATAGTCACAGTAACTTTTGATGATCTGAAGGTAGTAGATTATGAGTTTAACCAATTAGATGAATTAGAACTTGCTTATGCTGTGACCATTCACAAATCACAGGGAAGTGAATACCCAGCTGTTATTCTACCTATTCATAGTGGGCCACCTATGCTCCTCAATCGTAACCTTCTTTACACAGCTGTAACTCGAGCAAAAAAATTAGTAGTAGGAGTAGGGCTTAAAGAAACAATGGAACGTATGGTAGATAATAATAAAGAGATAGAGAGATATTCTAGTTTAGTGATGCACCTTACAAGCTTAATTTAAGTTTGTAAAGGAGACAAAATGTATTCTTTAACCCAATTAGTATTTCCGAAAAAGTGTACGCTGTGTGAGAGTATTTTGGAGAATGATTTGCAAGGTACTTTATGTCCTAAATGTTGTCCTTTTTTACTTCGATATAAGATTTGCCCTAGTTGTGGGAGACCTTATGCCTTGGATGAGGGGCACTGTGCCTATTGTAAAAAAGAAGAGAGAGAAGGAACTTCTATAAGAGCCCTCTTTCTTTATGAGGGAGTAGCTAGGAAGTCTGTGTTAAGATGGAAATATAAAGGCATTAGGAAGTATGCCAAGGATTATGCAGGGCTTTTTGTAGAAGATATAGGATGGTTTGTAGATAAGACAATTGATGGGCTCATTCCAGTTCCACTGGCCCCTTGGCGCTTAAGAAAAAGAGGTTTTAATCAGGCTACTGATTTATGCAAGGAACTTTCTAAACAGACAGGCATACCAGTGAAGGATGTATTAGTAAGGACAAGAAATACCAAGCCCCAATCAGAATGTGATAGACAAGAGAGGTTGCATCAACTTCATGGAAGTATGGCTATCAATTCAGAAAAAGGTATTTTAGGTTTAAATAACATTGTATTAGTTGACGATATATATACTACAGGTGGAACTATACAGGAATGCATAAAGACACTTATAGGACAAAAAAACAACAATATTGTAAATATTTATGTTCTGGTAGTCTGTATTGGTGTATAATAAGAGTAATTAGGAAGTTAGGGGGGGACCATAGATGGAAGTAAGAGTGTGTAAAAGGTGCAAGAGAATGTATCAGTATATTAGTGGACCTAGCATTTGTCCACAGTGTAAGAAGAAAGAAGAAGAACAGTTTCAAGTCGTAAAGGAATATTTACGTAAGAATCCAGGAGCTTCTATGCAACAAGTGAGTATAGACACTGATACGCCTGTTGGATTAATTGAAAGCTTTTTAAGACAAGGGCGTCTTCAAGTTTCACCCGATTCTCCTATTGCATTAAGTTGTGAAAATTGTGGAGCCAAAATTCTTTCTGGACGTTACTGCAATAGATGCAGTAGTGAGGTTAATAGCAGTATTAATGATATGGCAAAGGAATTAAATGCTACTCACGAATTAAAGTTAAAAAAGGAAAAAAGTGATAAGGATCGAATGCATTTTTTACAATCAGATAGAATTAAATAATAGAGATAATAAATGGGAGAAAGCTTCTGATAAGCTTGTCTCTCATTTTTATTTTGATAAAGCATCTAAAGTACTTAATGGAAAGGTCGATATAATATACATAAATAAAAAGTGAAGAGATTACGGAGGTGAAGGTTATGAGAATAGATAAGTTAGCTAATATTTATGAAACATACAATAAGCAAACAGTGACTAAATATAAAGCTACTCAAAAGGTGGATAAGAAGGATGAAGTTGCTTTATCTGGTACAGCAAAGGATTTTCAGTCTGTATATAAAGCACTCTCTAACATTCCGGACGTAAGACAAGATAAGGTAGATGCCTTAAAAGAGAAGATTGCTTCAGGCAACTATAATGTAGATGCAAAAGAAGTAGCAGAAAAAATGTTATCAAGTTTTGATATTAAAGGATAGGGGTGCTTATGGCAGGAATCGTATATGAGCTTATAGACACTCTAGAAGAAGAAAGAGATTGTTACGATGGTTTGTGTATTTTAGCTAAATATAAAGAAGAAGCAATTGTAAATAAACAAATCGATTTTCTTCAAGAAGTGGTAAAAAGGGAAGAAGAATTTGCTGGCAGAGTATCACTCCTAGAAAAACGGAGAGATGCTCTTCTTAATGACATTGCAATTGTAACAGGTGTTTCACCTAAAGAAATTAATGTTACAAAGCTTATAAATAAATTAGGTGTAGACAATGACGCCAGCAAACGTCTGTTAGTGTTAAGAGAGCAACTCCTTGAGAAAATTGGCAGTTTGAAAAAACAAAATGAACTTAATGCTATGCTTATTGAACATTCCTTAGAGCTGGTTAATTTTACTATTAAGGCCATAGAGAGTACAAGAATGCAGATTCCAGCTACTAGCTATAGTAAAGACGGCGATAACCTAGGAACAACTAATCATAGCTTTTTTGATAAAAAACAGTAAAGGAGCACACTATGTCATCTATTGCAAGTTTAGGGAGAATGGTATCTGGGTTAAAGGCAGCGCAAAAGGGATTGCAAGTAACGGGTCAGAACCTTTCTAATATGAATACTGTAGGGTATACAAGGCAGCAACTCTTGCAAAATGAGAGTGCTTACTTAAATATTGGAAAAGTTGGCGGCAGTTTAATGCAAGTTGGTTTAGGCGTTACCCAAACGGAGATTCGCCAAATCAGAGATAGTTTAGCAGATAGGAGACTTAGAACAGAGACTTCTGTATTAGGCTATTATCAAACCAATAGTGCCACAATGAGCGAGATTGAAAGTATATTGGATGAACCTTATGGAGAAGGTGTAGGCCAGATGCTTAATAACTTTTGGGCTCAGACACAGAAACTTAATACAAATCCTGATGGTGTGGAAGAAAGGCTTTCTTTTATACAGGCAGCCAATGTGCTTATTAAAAAGGCTAATCAGGTAACCCATGCTTTAGATAGTTATCAGGACAACTTAAATACGCAAGTGATTACAGCGACCCAGCGTATTAATGAGATCATAAAAAGAGTAAAAGAATGTAATGATAAGATTTCTGTAAATGAAATAAATGGTGATAACGCCAACGATTATAGAGATGAAAGAAATAACTTATTAGATGAATTAGCTACTTACGGGGAAATTAGGTATGAAGAAGATGCTGACAGCAAAATAACTTTAAGCTTTGAAAATACAGTAGTTGTAGATAAAGATTTTCTTACTTTCTTAGAACTCAAGCAAACTAAGCCTAATAGTCCTTTTGTTAAACCAGTATGGTCTAACAATAAAGAGGATGTTTATAAATTAGATAAAGTCATTTCTTCTGCAAAGGAGACAGATACAGGAAGCCTCAAAGCCCTTTTGGTATCAAGGGGAGAAGAATATGTTAATGAAGATACCACATGGGAAGATATTGCCCTTAATGACAAATATAGTGTAGATATGGTAGGAAATAGCTATCTTATTCCTAAAACCTATAAAAAGTTTAGTGAGTTTATTAACGCTGTGGTAGAGGTAGCTAATGAGACACTAGATGGAATGGGGATTGGTATACATAAGGGGATAACAGGTGTTCCTATTTTTAAGCCTATTAAGACACCAGCTGGTAATCCACCACCAACTAAGCCTGATGTAACAGATAAAGTAACTTACCCTGATGAGGCTACTTACAATACAGCCTATGATCAATATATTAAAGATTATCGCGATTATTTAGCTAGTGATGAACTTAAGGCTTATATGGTGCCAGGTAATCTTGAGGTTAATCCCGAACTATTAGAAAATGGTGGTTATAACAAGTTAGGAACTGTGGCTGATGATAAGGATAACATTGGTGATAATAGTAAAGTAACAGCCCTTCTTCAAAGATGGGGAGAATCAAGGGAATGGCCTGGAGCAATGAGTGACCTAAAGCCTAGTGATCCTAATTACAAGAAAGTTTCTTTAATGAATTTTTATGCGGAGTTTGTCACAGATATTGGGATGGAAGGCTCAGGATTCCAGAATAAGGTTTCAGAAAAAGCAGCTACTGTTAATAATATTGAGCAAGAAAGAACCTCTATGGGGGCTGTTTCACAAGATGAAGAGCTGACTTTTATGCTTAAATACCAATATGCCTATAATGCAGCAGCGCGTATGGTAACAATGATGGATAGTATGATGGATACGATTATTAACAAAATGTGATAAGGAGGTAAAGCAATGGCTTTTTTTGAATTTAACATTGGAGTAAGTGGCTTGTTTGCCGCCCAAAGAGGCTTAGCAGTTACCTCTAATAATATTAGTAATGCCAATACAAAAGGCTATTCTAGACAAGTTTTACAACAGCAGGCCAGTAGACCACTGAGTGGACTGGGCGTAGGCATGGTAGGGACTGGAGTTGATACAACTGGCGTTATTCGTATGCATAACTCTTATTTAGATAATAAAATATGGGCACAGAATGATAAACTAGGAGAATACCGTGTAAAAGTAGAGCAAAGTGCATTGGTAGAGGCTGTTTTTGGTGAGCCTAGTGAAACAGGCTTTACGAAGGTATTTAATAGTTTGTTTTCAGCCTTTGATGATTTAAGTAAGTTTCCAGATGAAGTGGAACGCAAGGCAGCCCTCAGACAACAAATGATTAATTATACTAAGTACTATAACAACATTGCAAATTCTCTTTCTAGTTATCAACAAGACCTGAACTATAATGTAAAGGCGGCAGTGGATGAGATTAACTTATTGGGAAGTAGAATTCAAAGTCTTAACTCACAGATTTATCAAGCAGAGATATTTGGGAATGATACCAATTCTTTTAAGGATGAAAGAGAAGTGTGTATTGATAGGCTTTCAGAGATTATAAATGTAGATGTAGCTGAGCAAGAAGTAGATATAGATGGTAAAAAGTTTACCCAGTATTCTGTGAAAATAGCCGGGCAGACTTTGGTGGATCACTTGGATATAAGAGAATTAAGCATCGAAGTACGTGGTAATAAAGAAGTTCAGCTTAATAATTTAGCTACAGATATTGATAGTTTAAATAAAAAAATTCAAGATGCAGGCTTGACAGGGGCGACAATAACAGGGCTTAAGAC
>JAEZKI010000426.1 GCA_023415525.1 Bacillota bacterium
TCCATAGCCTGTCATACTATAAACCATATCTCTTCCTACTTCCCCTATCTGTTTTTAACTTATTCTACACTATTTTTTATTATAACACACTCGCCTTTTATTTTCAAAAAAATTGTGCTATACTTTGTCCAATAAATAAAGGAGGTTCATAGATTATGGCTTTAGACGGCATTGTCCTTTCTAGTCTTCTACATGAATTGCGTACAGCTCTTGTGGGAGGACGTATTGATAAAATCTACCAAATTGAAAAAGAAGATATTTTACTTTCTGTTCGTAATAATAGTTCTTCTTATAAATTACTTTTAACTGCCAATAGTAACTACCCCCGTCTTCATTTGACGGAGCTTTCAAAAAATGCTTCTACAGAGCCTCCCATGTTTTGTATGATGCTACGCAAACATATTGGGGGAGGTAAAATTCTGGATTTAACCCAACCTCATTTTGAGCGTATTATAGAATTACACATTGAGGCCACTAACGAAATGGGTGATAAGGAAGTCAAAAAGCTCCTCATTGAAATCATGGGACGACATAGCAATATTATTTTAGTCAAAGAAGATCATACCATCGTTGATAGTATTAAACATATCTCCCTGGATAAAAGTAGTGTCCGAGAGGTCCTTCCAGGTAGACCCTATGTTTATCCGCCCAATCAAGACAAACAAAATCCTTTAGAGGCCACTGAAGACACATTTATAGAGGCTATAAAAAGCAAGTCTTCTCCTCTCTATAAAGGGATTTATCTCTCTTATAGTGGTCTATCTCCTGCCATCGCTCATGAAATCTGTCTTACTGCAGGTTGTGATGAAGATCAGTTAGGTGAAGCTGCCGATTTAGCTACCCTTAAGTCCCTTTATAAGAGTTTCCAAACTATTATGTCTTATGTAAAAGAACATCGCTTTGTGCCTGTTCTTTATTATGGAGAAGATGATTTACCTTTTGATTTTTATGCTTTGGAGCTTTCTCTTTACAAGAACTATCGTCAAAGTATTTTGCCTTCTATGAGTAAACTTTTAGAGCATTTTTATTTTGAAAAAAGTACCCGTTTTAATGTTTCTCAAAAAACTTCAGATATTAAAAAGTTAGTGCATACGTTTATTGACCGTGGGGTACGCAAAAAGCAAATTCAAGAAGCTGCCCTAGAAGAATGTACCCAAAAGGAGCTTTATAAAATATATGGGGAGCTACTAACAGCTTATTCTCATCAAGTACCTGAAGCGGCAAAAAGCTTTACTACTATTAATTACTACGAAGAACCTTATGGTGAAATAACTATTCCTTTGGATGAGCACCTTACAGCCATTCAAAATGCCCAACGTTATTTTAAACTTTATAGTAAAGCGAAACGTACAGAGCTTGCTGCTACTAGCCAACTACTCCAAATTGAAGAAGACCTTAAGTACCTAAATTCTGTCCTTCTGTCTTTGGACTTTTTGGAAACCAAGGAAGATATTGCTCAGCTTAGAGAAGAGCTTTTTAACATGGGTTACATTAAAAAACGTAAGACTCTGGGCAAAAAAATGTCTGTAAAAAAACAATTACCCTACCTTCATTTTACCTCTTCAACAGGATTATCTATTTATGTGGGTAAAAATAATTATCAGAATGACCAACTTACTATGAAGTTTGCTAAAAACAATGACTTATGGCTGCATATTAAAGACGGCCCAGGTTCTCACGTCATTGTTCGTCTTGACCATCTCGCAGATATTGATGAAACCTCTCTTTTAGAAGCAGCTACCTTAGCTGCCTATTACAGCAGTGGTAAACTTTCTAGTCATGTTCCTATTGATTATACTTTGAAAAAGAATGTCAAAAAAATTCCTAATGCTAAACCGGGAATGGTTATTTATACAAACTTTAAGACAATTTTTGTCACACCTCACGAAAATACTGTCAAAAAACTCCTTTCTCATTAAACATAAAAACAGTTGGTACTTAGAATTTTCACTTCGTATCAGCTGTTTTCTATTTCATTTTTAAGAGATAAGACTCTATCCATCAAAATGTTTATTCATGCACTAATCTGAATATTATTGATTTTCTTTCCATCTTATGTTAAATTGATAATAATAACATGGAACTATGTTAATTTTAAGAAGAGAAAGGTGATGAGAAATGAATGAATTCCCTTTAAACAGTTCGACACAGCTCCTCCATAAACTTAGCTTATGTTGTGAACAAAACGGTGTCATTGACCCTGAGTTGTACGCCAAATATGAAGTTAAACGTGGTTTACGTGACTTAGATGGACGGGGTGTACTTGTCGGTTTAACAGAAATAGGTGATGTCCACTCCTATATCATTGATGAAAATGAAATTATCCCTGTTCCTGGCAAACTCAGCTACCGTGGGATCGATATTAGAGAGATTACAAAAGGTTATTTAGAAGATGGACGTTTTGGTTTTGAAGAAACCACTTATCTTCTCCTTTTTGGAAAACTCCCCAACAAAGAAGAGCTTGGTGAGTTTGAAGCACTCCTTGGAAACTATCGCGGGCTCCCTATTTCCTTTGTCAACGATATGATTTTAAAAGCACCTAGCAAAGATGTAATGAATTCCCTTGCCCGTAGCGTCTTAGCTCTCTATAGCTTTGATGAAAACCCAGAAGATACCTCCATTGAGAATGTTTTAAGGCAATGTCTTTCCCTTATTGCCACTTTTCCTGCATTAGCAGTCTATGGCTATCAAGCCTATCGCCATTACCACTGTCACCGTAGCTTATTTATACATACCCCTAATCCAGAACTTTCTACTGCTGAAAATATTCTCTATATGTTACGTCCTAATAAGCAGTATACCCATTTAGAAGCTACCCTTCTTGATTTAGCACTTATTTTACATGCTGAACATGGTGGTGGAAATAACTCTTCTTTTACCACTCATTTAGTTACCTCTTCTGGTACAGATACTTATTCCGTTATGGCAGCTGCTCTTGGCTCTCTTAAAGGCCCCAAACATGGTGGTGCCAATATTAAAGTTGTGCATATGTTCGAAGATATGAAAAAGCATATTACGGATTTAGAAGATGAAGCTCAAATCGAAGACTACTTAACCAAAATTCTTAATAAACAGGCTTTTGATAAATCAGGTCTTATTTATGGTATTGGTCATGCTATTTACTCCATTTCTGATCCACGTGCTATCATACTCAAGGAGTATGCTGCTAAGCTAGCTGCTGAAAAAGGATTAGAAAAAGAATATCGTTTCTACAATAAAGTAGAAGAGTTAGCCCCTAAAATCATTGCTGAAAGCCGTAAAATGTATAAAGGCGTAAGTGCCAATGTGGATTTTTATTCTGGTTTCGTCTATAAC
>JAEZKI010000430.1 GCA_023415525.1 Bacillota bacterium
GATTCCATTCAATATCGAAAAGAGCGTCATTTAATCGACTGTTCCGAACAAATGGGGATTATGATTCAAGAAGTAGTAGGAACCAGAGTGGGACCTTATTTCTTTCCCCTCTATGCAGGCGTTGCTTTTAGTAACAATGAACTGCGATGGTCTCCTCGAATCAAGAGAGAGGATGGTTTGTTGCGAATGGTAATGGGACTGGGGACCCGAGCCGTTGACCGCATCGGAGATGATTATCCTATTTTGATTTCTCCAGGGCAACCCAATCTTCTAGTCAATCAGTTGGCAACAGATTTAGTAAAGTATTCTCCTCGGATGATGGATGTGTTAGATGTTGAAAACAACTGTTTCTTAACCCTTCCAATTACTCAAGTGATAAAAGAATATGGTAGTCAAATTCCTCATATTAACTATGTTGCTTCTGTCTTGAAAGAAGACATTTTAGTTGGGGTAAACGCCTATACAACAAATTTTAAATCCGATGAATTGGTCATTACCTTTGATCATCTTATAAGGAACACCTCCATGGTGAAGCAAATTCAGTCTGTCTTAATATTGTTGAAGGAGAAGCTAGGGTATCCCGTAGACATTGAATTTGCCAGCGATGGTGATAATCTTTACCTGTTACAGTGTCGTCCGCAAAGCAGAAATCATGATAATAGACCTGTTGCCATACCCCCTGACATACCTTACCAAAAGACTATCTTTACTGCAGATAGATATATTTCCAATGGAAAGGTTACAGGGATTAAGACCATCGTGTATGTAGATCCTTTTGAATATGTAGCTTTAGAAAAACATGAGGATCTCGTGAATGTAGCCTATGCAATCAGCCATTTGAATAGTATCCTTCCTCGGAAAAGCTTTATTTTAATGGGACCAGGTCGGTGGGGTAGCCGTGGCGATATTAAGCTGGGAGTTCCTGTTGCCTATTCGGATATTAATAATACAGCCATGCTCATTGAAATTTCAACAAAGGAGTCCAAGTTTCAGCCCGAACTCTCCTTTGGCACCCATTTTTTTCAGGATCTAGTGGAAGAAAACATCAAGTACCTTCCCCTATATCCAGAAGACAAACACATTACTTTTAATAAGGGGTTCTTTGCCAATAAGAACAATTTTCTAGGGGAGATGGTTCCTTCCTACGCCTATTTAAGCCACGTCATTAAAGTCATTCGTGTAGAGGAAATCGGCTTCGATAAAGAACTGGTTGTCTTAATGAATGCTGATTTGCAAAAAGCCATTGCCTATCTCGATTCCCCTTCTATATCCATGGAAACATCTGGTTTTGAACAGTTAGGGGCAGAGAGCATAGAAGATAATAAGGAAGACCATGGTTGGAAGTGGCGTCATTATATGGCGGAGCAAATAGCTGCGAGCATCGATATGCATGCTTCTGGCGTAAAGGGTATCTATCTTTTTGGAAGTACTAATAATTGCTCAGCAAGATGTAATAGTGATATTGATCTGATCATTCATTTTGATGGTACCTTAGAGCAAAAGGAACAGCTTTCTAACTGGCTTGATGGTTGGAGCATGGCTTTAGCCCGAATGAATTATTTAAAAACAGGTTATCAGCCAGATAGACTTTTAGATGTTCATTATGTTACGGATCAAGATATTGCCAATAAAACCTCTTACGCCTTAAAAATAAATTCAATCTATGACCCTGCTTTTCCCCTTCGCCTGAGGGATTAGAAAGTTAGATATGTTAGGAAATAGAGAGTAAAAGAATGATAAGAAGGTGCTTTTTTAAGCAAGGTAGTTCTCTTGCCTAAAAAAAGCACCTTCTTATCATTGAAAAATAGTTTGACGGTTGTAATGTCGTGAGATATTATTCGCCGTCTTCTCCACCAGGTCCATCGCGTCTTGGTCTTGAGGATTCAGGAAGTGGCTCTACTGAGTCATACTGATTAGGTTTGCTCGTATTAGTATACGTCGCTTTCTCATCAGAAGCATCATTAGTCATTGATTTGTTGTCATGCTCTTGTTGTTTCATAATGACATCGTCCTTTCATACTATAGTATGGACAGAAAATCATTTTATATGAGAATATAAAAATTAAAACCTTTTTATAGGGAAAAAAAGTGAACGGTTTTATGCCATAAATTGAGCGTCAATTATAAAATTGACGCTCATAGGAGAGTCTTATTAATTTGTTAGAAAAAAATTTAAGTCACTCAATAAAAATCCTATGTATTTAGATAAAACTAAATAACTAAAGAAGGGGGAACATATACTCTAGCGGCTAATTCTGTATCCAGCAGATAAAGGCCCTTACCATCCTTGCCAAATAGTTCATATTTTTTAATTAATTCATCTGCACTTTGTTCTTCTTCCCCTTGTTCCTTTATAAACCAGTCCAAAAATTGAAGGGTTCTAAAATCCCTATTATCAAGAGCAGTACCGTATATATTTTCAATAGATCTTGTAACAAATTTTTCATGCTCTAATGTTTTTATAAGAGGCATTTCAAAGCTGGCGAATTTTTCTTGGTTGGGTTCAATAGCCGTTAAAATCACCTGTTCATCGTTATTCTGTAAATATTTGATAAATAATAAAGCATGATCTCTTTCTTCTTGGGCTTGAACGTTAAACCAGTTACCAAAACCATTCAGATTTTCAGCTATATAATAATTAGCTATATCCAAGTAAAAATAAGCTGAAAAAAATTCTTTGTTAATTTGCTGATTAATTAATTTAGCTATTTCTTGATTGAGCATTATATGTTGCCTCCTTTATTTAAGTATCTTATTGAAATTGTTTATTAATATAATTATATACAATTAACAAAGGGACATCAATAAATAATTTAAATAATTAATCTTTTATTTACTCTTCACAATAGAGATAAATGTTATATACACTTGGTAAAATATGATGTTTGATCAGATTCTAACTTTAGTAATCTTCTGGATTTATCATTGTATATAGAAAGGGAACTCATAAGAGCAGTTGGTTAAACCTTAAAGTGTCTTATTAGAATTAGGCAAGAGCAAAAATACTCATTTTAAGAATAAAATAAAGTGGATATAGAATACTAAGGATATGCTATTTAAGGAAGGAGAAAATATTTTGAAAAAGATATTTGCATTATTCATAGTTGCCATATTAGTAGTAGGGTGTAGCAGCAATAGCCCCACTACAGATCAAGGGACAAAGCCATCCACAAATTTAAAAGCAACTCAAAGCCCCACCGTAAGTGCCACACCATCTCAAAATGGATTAATTGGTGGAAAATATAACGTGACCTTTGAAGAAGCAGAAAAAGTTACAAGTGAATATGAATCAGGTGACTTATTAATGGTTACTTATCTCTTTACCAATAACTCACAGGAAACCGTATCAGCTGATACAGCCTTAATGCTACAAGGTTTTCAAGATGGTGTAGAAGTAGACCGTATTTTTGATAGTTCTCTTACTGGAGATAATGAGTCAAAGAGTATTAAACCAGGAGCAAGTTTAGACTGTAAAGCACTCTTTAAACTTTCATCTACCAATGATTTAGAAGTAGAGGCAACAGAATTTTTAGGTATGGATAATAGTAAGGTAACAAAGACTTATACCATCCAGTAAAGATGTCAGTGGAATTTCTACTTTAAAGCATGAATAGCTATAAAAGTACCCATACTAAGGCTGAGGTGATTTTATGAAGCAATTAATAGAAAGTGCCCATTTAATGAAGGATGAACTAATAGAAATAAGACGAACTCTTCATGAACATCCTGAAGTAGGTGCACACCTCCCACATACAGTAGCCTATGTTAAGGAAAAACTTAAGGCGTTTGGCTATAATCCCCAAGAAATATGTGAAGCAGGGATTGTCGCTGTTATTCAAGGCAACAAACCTGGAAAAACATTTTTATTAAGGGCAGATATGGATGCTTTACCTCTTAAGGAAAAAACAAGTTGCCCTTTTAAGTCAACAAACAGAAATATGCATGCTTGTGGTCATGATATGCATACAGCTATGCTTTTAGGTGCAGCTAAATTACTCAGGCAATATCAAGCTGAAATACAGGGAACTATAAAATTAGTTTTTCAACCAGATGAAGAAGGCTTTACAGGTGCTAAAAAAATGCTTCAAGCAGGTGTTCTCAAAAATCCCAAGGTAGATGCAGCAATGGCCTTACATGTTCATTCAGGAACACCTTCACATGTTATTTTATATGGTTTAGATACAAGTATAGCTGGCTGTATCC
>JAEZKI010000458.1 GCA_023415525.1 Bacillota bacterium
AATATGATAAGATGCAAAAAGCTATTAAAATTTGGGACAGATATGATCCAGTATTATCCGACTGTTATGATAAAATGCAGCAATTAGTGGAAGATAATGAGGTTCCTAAAATGGTGGTAGCATTGGAGCCATGGGAATATCCACTCAGCAGTGTTAAGAGTGTCCTACATATTAACTTCCCATTATTACATATTGGAATGAAGGAAGACCAACACATAATGCTTACTTTAACGATTAATACAAGTATATTAGAACCATTTCTTAATCAAATTTATGAGAGTTATGAAGACGTGGCTACTGGCTATATAGTTAATCAAGAAAATGAAGTGGTATATCATCAAGAAGCTAATCGGATAGGAGAGAAGAGGGTACAAGATTTATCTGTTCAAGATATAACCAATATTCAAATACCTATTGGTAAGTTGGATTGGGTGCTTAATATTGATATTGATAAGAAACAGCTATTAACAAAGGTGAATCAAATTTATTATAGTGCCTCTATTATTTTTATGCTTGTTGTGGTTGTTGTACTTTTTATTTATTACTGTATCGTTCAAAATAAGATATTCGTACCTTTACAGGTTATCTTAAGAGCTATACAGCAAGCTAAGAAAGGGAAAACCCATGAACCTATAGCAGTAAGAGGGGAGGATGAAATATGGCAAGTAGCAGAACAATTTAATTATATGATGGAAGCGCTTCAAGAAAGTAAAGCACAACGAGAGCAAGAGTATCAAGAAAAAGTACTAGCTTTTAAAAAGCAACGTCAGGCAGAAAGAAAGGCTTTAGAGTCTCAGATTAATGCCCATTTTATATGTAATACCATTAATGTTATTAATTATGAAGCAATAGATGCTGGAAATCATAAGGTATCTATTTTGTTAAAGAAACTATCCAATATCTTACGTTATACTTTTGAACAGTCCAATCAAAAGGTATATTTGTACCAAGAGATTGCTTGGATAGAACAATATTTATATTTACAGAAGACGCGATTTGAAGATGTCTTTGAGTATGAAGTATTAGTGGATGAGGCATTACAATCTAGAAGCTTTGGGAAATTGATGCTACAGCCTTTTGTAGAAAATTCTATTATCCATGGATTTGAAGGCATACGGAAGGGTGGAAAAATTAGAATTTTAGGAGAGGAATTACAAGATAAAAGTCTAAAAATAATGATAGAAGATAACGGGAGAGGTATGACAGCAGAAGTGGCTCATAAGATTCAAAGTGCTATTAAAAATCCATATCAAAAAAATATACAAGGAATAGGTATATCGAATGCAGCGGCGCGTATCTATGCTTATTTTGGGGAAGAAGCTCAACTAGAGCTTGAAACGGAAGAAGGTAGAGGGTGTAAGTTTACTTTTATATTACCAGTAAGAGAGGGGGAGTAATATGAGAATCATTATTGTAGAAGATGAGGCAAGGGCCCTCAGAGGATTAGGCCAGCTTATTAGCTCTATGAGTGGAGATTATCAGATTGTAGCAGAAGCGGAGAATGGAAAAGAAGCTCTAGAAAGTATTATTTCATTAAAGCCAGATGTTGTTTTTACAGATATTAAAATGCCCTATATGGATGGGATAGAACTTATTAAAGCAGTGAAAAAGTGTGCTATTCCCACTCATTTTGTAATTACAAGTGCTTATAGTGAGTTTGAATATGCGCAAAAGGCTATATCTCTAGGTGTAAAGGAATATTTACTTAAACCTCTTACTTATGATGAAGTAAAGCAAGTTTTAGACCGGATACATAATGAACAAGGAGGAAAAGATATTAGGGGGCTAATAGAAGAAGAGAGTCTAGTTAAGCAGTATCAAGATGTCCATTATCTTATATATAAAGCAATTACCAGAGTAGAAGTGGGTTATGCCACAAGACTGAGTCAAGAAGAAATGGCACAGGATTTAGGGATGACACCAGAATATTTTAGTTACTTGTTTCATAAAGAAACTGGAGAGAAATTCACAGACTTTATTAGAAACTATCGAATCGAAATAGCTAAAAAACTCATGCTAACTACTGATATGAAAATACAAGAGGTAGCTTATGCAGTAGGATACTCAGACCCTAAATATTTTGGAAAAGTATTTAGAAAAGTAACACATGAAACACCCCTTGAATTTATTAAGAATAAGAAAGTTAAATAAGAGATAAAGGTGTAGCTGATCCAAGAAAGTAGGAAGAGCTACACCTTTTTTAGGATAGGTGTTCTTAAGTTCTAGTAAGCTCTTTTAATGACTATATGGCTGTAATGGATGGTTATCTTAAAATAATACGAGGAGGTTAAAATTCTACTCTAAGAAAATGAGATTTTCTTAGAATAATACTATAAGATTGTCTACCCTATATTAAGATGGTAAGTTCCCAGGAAACAGTATAAAATATATACTTTTATTAAGGAAATAGAATAGTAAAAATGATTATAGGAGGGAATAGATATGAAACTAAAAAGATTAATGGCTGCTTTTTCAACGGTAATGGTAACGACAGCAATGTTTACAGGATGTGGTAATTCGCAACCAGTAGCTCCTGCAGATACAAAGTCAGAAGAAAAAGTAGAACAAGCAAGTGGTGGAGAAAAGACACAAGCAGTAAGTGAAGAAAAGACACAGAGTCAAGAAAAGACACAGGTACAATTATGGCACTATTTTAGTGCAAGTAATCAAGAAGTATTAGAGAACATGATCAAGGAGTTTAATGAATCTCAAAATGAAGTAGAGATTATATCCACTTACATAGCAAGGCAGGATTTAATGAAACAATACACCATGGGTGCAATATCTGGGGAACTTCCTGATATAGGGATGGTAGATAGCCCAGACATGGCTTCTTTTGTAGAAATGGGTGTATTTGAAGATATTACGGACATTGTAAACAACTGGGGAGAATTAGATCAATTTTATGAAGGACCTCTTAGTAGTTGTACAATAGATGGAAAGATTTATGGTTTACCTCAAAATACCAACTGCTTGGCTATTTATTATAACCTGGATTTAATGGAAGCAGCAGGCTTAACAGAAGCTGATATACCAACTACTTGGGAAGAACTCTATGAAGTAGTAAAGAAATGTACAACCCAAGATGCCTATGGCTTTGCAATGTGCGCTAAAGCCACAGAAGAAGGTACCTTTACCTATATTCCTTGGTTATATTCAGCAGGAGCTGATATAACAACCATGGATTCAAATGAAGCTATTAAATCTATGGAATTTTTAGGGAAATTAGTAGAAGAAGGATATATGAGTAAAGAAGTAGTTAACTGGGGACAAACAGATGTAAGGGATGCCTTTATTGCAGGTAAAGCTGTATTTATGCAAAATGGTTCATGGCAAGTAGCTACATTAGATGGGCTTGCTAAAGAAACGGGACTAAGATATGGCTGTACTTATATGCCAATGGACAAAAAAAGTGCAACAGTATTAGGTGGAGAAAATTTTGGTATTTGTAAGGGTGGTAATAAAGAAGCAGCTTTTAAATTCTTTGAATATATGATGGGTAAAGAAGGAAATGCAGCGT
>JAEZKI010000471.1 GCA_023415525.1 Bacillota bacterium
CCCAGCAAATCTGTAAGACGAGATATCCCCTACTCATGGTTCATGGCGTATTTTTTCGTGATTTTAGATATCTAAATTATTGGGGGAGAATTCCAGAGGCCTTAAAGAAAAATGGAGCCACTATATTTTATGGCAATCAGCAGTCTGCAGCTTCCATCGCTGAATGTGGAGCAGAGCTAAGTGCAAGAATTCAAGAGGTACTTAAAGAGACGGGTGCTGAAAAGGTCAATATCATTGCTCATTCTAAGGGAGGACTAGATAGCCGTTATGCCATTGCAATGGAAGGGGCTGCTCCCTATGTGGCTTCTCTTACCACCATTAATACACCTCATCGTGGGTGTAAATTTGCAGACTACTTGCTTACGAAGATTGGAAAGAGGGAGCAGGATGTCCTTGCCAATACATATAATGGTGTACTTCGCAAGCTAGGAGACCCTGCACCTAATTTTTTGGCTGCAGTTAATGACCTAACGGAGTCTGCTTGTAAGAAATTCAATGAAGAAGTAAAGGATTCAGAGAGTGTCTATTATCAGAGTGTGGGTTCCAAACTGAATGTGGCTAAAGGGGGAAGGTTTCCTCTGAATTTTTCTTATCATTTGGTGAATTATTTTGATGGACCAAACGATGGACTGGTGGGAGAAGATTCTTTCAAATGGGGAAGAGATTATCAGCTTCTTACTGTAAAAGGCAAACGGGGAATCTCCCACGGGGATATGATTGATTTGAATCGAGAAAACTTTGATGAGTTTGATGTAAGGGAATTTTATGTACAGCTTGTGGAAAAGTTAAAGAAAATGGGATATTAAAAGCTCACCTCTGTAGTCATAGAAAAGTTTAAGGACAATTTCGAGGACTACAGAGATGAGCTATTTTACTACGTAAGAAGTTGGCTAGGCAGGGAGTAGCCAGTCCAAACCATAAAAGAGGGCTAGGATAGCTGGAATATGTAAGAGATAGATGATTAAAGAATGTTTCCCCATGAAAGTCAGAATAGGAAACTGAAAGCGTGGTGTTTTGTTTGCTGTAGGGTGCTCCTTAAGAAAGACTCCCATAAAGGTGCCAGAGAGAAAGAGGAAGAACCAAGGAAGCAAGGGAAAATAATCACCACTAACAAAGGTAGGGGAGGCAAAGCCCAGTATATTCAAACAGCCTTTTTCCCAGAGAAGCTGGATAAAGGGATGAAGAGCCATAAGACCAGTATAGTCATTGTTATAGATAAAAGGATAGGTGAGAATGAAGGAGAAGAGACAAAAAATAGCACCTATCTGTGGTTTAATAGAGGTAAAAAGTGGTTTTAGAAGGCCGTAGAGGATAATGGCTGTGCCTAAAAAATGCAAGATGCCAAAGACAATAAGCTCATTAGGTGCCACTATATAAGTAACGAGACTAATGAGTAGTCCATAGCCTAAGCAAATACTGCCTCGTTTCCAGTTGCTTTTACTAAAGGAACAAGAAATCCCTGAAATACTAATAAAGAGAAGCTGAGCACCCAGTTGAAAAAAGCAAACAAGAGGGAGGTCTAAAACAGTAGCAGGGAGATCAAACCAAATCACGCGCTGATAAATCATATGGTAAATAATCATAAAGATAATAGCCATGCCTCTTAACCAGTCTAACCAATCAATACGTTTGTTCATGAGAAGCTCCTTTACAAGATAATCCTTTTACAGTGAATCTAAGAAGTGTTGAAGTTTTTCTGCAGCCTTTCCCATATGAATACCATCTACAAAGGAATGGTGGGCTTGGATAGAAAAAGGCATTAATTTTTTACCATCTTTTTCATAAAATTTTCCCCAGTCAAACATAGGAACAGCATGATCCTTTTTTCCAGAATCGGTATGAGAGATATGGGTAAAGGAAATCCAAGGAATCGCTGAAAATTGATAGATATCATTTCCCATAGGGCCTGTGAAGTAGACCTTTTGCTCTTTAATCACTTTTTTAGCTTCTGCAAGGAAGTCTTCCATAGTCTCTTTCATTTCAACCACAATATTTTTCATAAGCTCTGTCTCTGGATTGAGGTAGGTGAAAGAAACTTTTAAATCTTCATAGAGGACAACTTGTCCTTCTTCAAAACGATAACGGAATTCTTCAATGGCATTAACAGATTGAGTAATACAAAAAATCATGGCTAAAGTATAGGACCAGTTGTTTTGTTTGACTTTTTTATAGAAATGAGTGACATCCAGATCAAAGCTGATACTATATTGAGGTTGTACATAGTTGCGAAAGATTTGACAATGGAAAGTTCTTTCCCAGTTGTTGGTATCTATTACTTTATAACGGCTCATAAAATATCCCCTTTTAACTAAAAATATAATCTATTATAACATAGGGACTAGATATCTTCTTTATTTTTATAGAGCTGTATAGAAATTTTATAGCAAACTATGTTTGTAAAAACCCCAAGTATTAGAACGACAATCCAAAGAGAACCTTTCATCAAAAACTTGTATAAAAAAGCCATCATTCCCATATAGGGGAATAGAGCAAGGGCACCGATAATATCTGCTTTTTGTGCTTCAAATAAGTAAAATAGTAAAAACTCTATAGGCATAAAAACGACAAATAACACTAGGCCATAGGGGATGATACTAGGCTGTATGATGGCATATGTCTCTGGCTTTAGGGCGTGTAGAATATGGGAAGATAAAAGTAAAATAGGTGTGGCAATAAAGCCAAATAGATAGATAATGCTTCCTCTTGCCTTGAGAATTGTAGTGGTTGACACAGGCAAAATGCCAAATAATAAATTTGTCTTGTACTTGGCATCATTGAATACGAAATTACGAAGGATTAAATAAGCCAGCATTATAAGCCCGGTGGCGTAAACTAGAACATTAGCAAATGGATTATTGTCGTTAATTGGATTAAAAAATAGGGGATATAATACGATACTGAGGAGCTGTAACCAAAGAATTTGACTAAGTGCTGCGACTTGCATTTTTGTGACGTGAAGAAATTTTGATAGCATTATTTTTGCCTCCTTGTATAGTAAAGCATGATATCCTCTATGGAGGGAACTTCAAAAACTGTTTCATCTGGTAGAAGCCTTTTAAGGGCAGCCTTGTTAGGAGTTAGTCCTTCAAAGCCATAAGCAGTTTGGCTCATACCAATAAAATAAGAAGCATAATCAGGCGATAATGCAGTTGGATTACCTTTTACAATAGCATGTTGGTCTTTTAATTCGTCCTTTGGTCCTTGAAGTATAATTTTACCATTAAAAATGAAAAACAAATAATCAGCATTTTTTTCAAGGTCAGAGGTGATATGAGTGGACATTAATACCGTTTTATGTTCTTCACAAACAAGATCTCTAAGAATTTCTATGAGTTCACTTCTTATTAAAGGGTCAAGGCCGGAGGTAGGTTCATCTAAAATAAAAAGTTCAGCATAATGTGACAGAGCAAGTACAAGGGCATATTTCATTCGCATTCCCCTGGATAAATTTTTGATTTTTTTAGTCCCTGGGAGCTTAAACCTATTCATATAAGTTTTATAGGCACTTTCGTTCCAAGTGGTATATAGGGGAGCAATTAGATTTTTCATTTTTTCTAAGGTTAAATTCTCATAAAAATGCCCATCATCTAGGACAATACCTAGCATTGATTTTATTTCCAACTCATTTTTAACGCTGTCCATTCCTAAAACCGTAATTTTTCCACTATCTGGCTTAAGCATGTTAAGGATGCTTTTGATAACGGTGGTTTTCCCAGCACCATTAGGACCTACGAAACCCGTCATTATCCCTTTTTCAAGAGACATATTTAAATTTTGAAGACTGAAATCTCCGTAACTTTTCACAGGTTATTTATTTCCAAAACCGTATCCATTCTTATTTCTCCTCACTTAATTCATCTATAATAGTCTTTAAATCATGAGCTGAAATGCCTACTGGTTTGACATATTCCAAAATATCAGCAAGTCTTTTTTCAACTTCTACTAATCGAGTTTCTCGTAGAAGCTCCATATTTTGTGGTGCCACAAAAGAACCTTTCCCTGCCATGTTAATCGTGAAACCTTGTGCTTCTAACCCCTCATAGGCTTTTCTTGTAGTAATGACACTGCAATTCAAATCTTTTGCCAAGTTCCTAACGGAAGGTAGTAGATCGCCTTCTTTTAATTCACCAGACAAAATAGCCGACTTAATTTGATTCATAATTTGCTCATAAATAGGTGTTTGTGCAGAAGTGACGATGAGGATATTCAAGGGGTATTACCTCCTTATTATTAATGTGTATACACTATAAGCACAGTTTAACTTAATAATAAATAAGTGTCAATATAATAATAATTTTAAATTTTCATAAATATAAAGGTTTAAAAAGTTAAATAAAAGGATAAATAAGAAGTATAGGCTATTGCAGTAAAATAAGGTATAATCAAAAGGTAAAAAATTTAAAAATGTAGGCCTTTAGGCATTTATGGAGGAATAATGGTTTTTAATTCGTTTCACTTTCTACTTTTTTTTCCCATTGTGACACTGATTTATTTTTTAATTCCCCACCGCATAAAGTGGATATGGCTACTTATTGCCAGTTATTATTTTTATATGAGCTGGAATCCAACCTATGCTTTATTGATGCTTCTTTCTACGGCAATCACTTATGTAAGTGGGCTTTTAATAGCAGGAGCCAAGCATATAAAAAAGGAAGACCGGTCAAGAAACCTGCAAAAGCTTTGGGTAACCCTAAGCTTTAGTTTGAATTTAGCTATTTTATTTTTCTTTAAATACTTTAACTTTGTAGTGGACAATATTAATAAGGTCAGTGGAAAATTGGGTCTAGAACTTTTAGCACCTACTTTTGATGTGCTTTTGCCAGTAGGCATTTCCTTTTATACCTTCCAAGCACTGAGCTATACCATGGATGTTTATAGAGAAGAAATCAAGGCAGAAAAACACTTTGGCAAGTATGCTCTTTTTGTTTCCTTCTTTCCTCAACTAGTGGCGGGGCCTATTGAAAAATCTAAGAACTTACTGGAACAGTTTAATGAAATACATACCTTTGATTATGAAAGAGCCAAAAGAGGACTTCTGCTTATGTTATGGGGGTTCTTCCAGAAGCTTGTTATTGCTGATCGAGTAGCTCATGTTGTGAACACGGTCTATAATAACTATACCCAATATGAAGGGGTTCCTATTTGGATAGCCACCCTGCTTTTTGCTGTACAAATCTATTGTGACTTTTCCTCTTATTCGGATATTGCCATAGGAGCAGCAGAGGTAATGGGCTTTAGACTGATGGATAACTTTATGAGACCTTACTTTTCTAAATCTATTCCAGAGTTTTGGCGCAGGTGGCATATTTCCTTAGGAAGCTGGTTTAAGGATTATCTCTATATTCCCCTAGGAGGAAGCCGAAAAGGTACTCTTAGGAAATACTGCAATATTATGATTGTTTTTTTGTGTAGTGGCTTATGGCATGGCGCAGCATGGACCTATGTGCTGTGGGGCTTTTTACATGGTTTTTATCAAGTTGTAGGGATGTGGCTAAAACCCCTTCGCGATAGACTAGTGAAAAAGCTAAAGATACAAAGAGGAAATTTTTGGCATAAGGTATATCAGGTAAGTATGGTTTTTATCCTTGTAGACTTTGCTTGGATTTTCTTTAGAGCCACTTCTATAGGACAAGCATTGAGTATCGTGAAGCGTTTATTTGCCTATAACCCTTGGACGCTTTTTGATGGGACCCTTTATCAGTTAGGTTTAGACCGTCTAGATTTTATAGTGGGACTATTAGCTATCCTTGCTTTAGTGGTTGTCAGTCTCCTAAGAAGAAAGATCAAGCTTAGAAGTTGGTTATTAACCCAGCCTACAGTGATTCGTTGGATTGGGTATTTTACATTTATCTATATTATTTTAATCTTTGGGATTTATGGGCCAGGCTATGAAGTGCAACCCTTTATCTACTTTCAGTTTTAAAGGAGGACCTAAACATGAAAAAGATTTTAGGAAAATGTATCTTGTTTAGTGTGCTATTTGTAACATTTACCTTGGCTTTAGGTCAGCTCTTTGGGGGAACAAAGAATGATACCTTAGATGGTTTTTATTATGAAGAGGACCATACCATGGACGTCCTTTTCTTTGGGAGCAGTCATGCTTATTGCGGAATCAATCCTCATATTTTGTGGCAGGAGTTAGGGGTAACTAGTTATAATCTAGGTCAACCCGAGCAACAATTATGGACGACCTATTATTATATGAAGGAAGCCTTTAAGCATCAAAGGCCACAAGTGGTTTTCTTAGATGTGCTAACGGTTAATTACGATGAGCCTTATAGACCACTTGATAATAGTAATATTAACTTAGATGATTTGGAATTGAATCTTACCAAATTGGAAAACATACAAGCCAGTGTAGAACCTAGTAAAAGACCTTATTTTGTTTTTAAGCTATTAAAAAATAAAGGGAACTGGAAAAACTTAAAAAAAGAAAACTTTACGACTCATTTTACCCACTTAAAACATCATAATAAGGGTTACCGAGAGGAATTTGGTATTTATAAAAATGAAAAGCCCATATATCC
>JAEZKI010000475.1 GCA_023415525.1 Bacillota bacterium
GTCCATGCACACTCACATAGTATACTTACTAACCATTTATCTCCGTGCAATATTCCACTTCTTTTTTTTTTACCTGCACTTTCATTATTTCCTGGGCTTATTCCTGCCCATCCACTTAACGCACTACTACTTGGAAACTGACTCATATCTGTTCCTATTTCTGCTATAATAACACTGGCTGCTCTTTTATCAATTCCTGGTATACTATCGAGTATCCCTATCTCTGCTTCCTTACCTTTTAATGCTTCATCTATTAACTTTTCTATTTCTCTTAATTGTTCTTCTACAAAATTTATACGCTCCATATTTATTTTTAGCATCTGCCTATGATGTGTTCGTATCTTTCCACTTAATGCTTCATACATTTCCTCTATACTAGCCTTTAATCTTCCTTTTCCCCTTCCACTATATAGACTTGCTACTGATTCTTTTGTGATCTCTTTTCCTTCTATCACTTGCTCTATTATTTTTCTTCCTGTTTCCCCTGTTATATCTGACAGTACTGTTGATACTTTCATATTTGCATCTTGTAATATCTTATGCATTCTGTTGATTTCTCTGTTCTTTTCTCCTTGTAAGCTTTTTCTTAATCTCGTTAAATCCCTTAGATCACGAATATCTTCTGTTGGTACAAAACTTTTTTCTATCAGTCCACATCTTAATAGCTTTGCTATCCATTCTGCATCCTTTACATCTGTCTTTCTTCCTGGAACGTTTTTTATCTTCTTTGCATTGGCTACTAATACTTCCATCTCTCCTGTTTCTAAAACATTCCATACAGGCTTCCAATATACTCCTGTGCTCTCCATTGCAACCTGAGTACACTTCATCTCTAATAAATAATCTGACAACTCCATTAATCCTTTTGTAGTAGTAGAAAATTCTTTTATTTCTTTTTTGGGTTTTTTATCCAATTCACCCACTAAAACACAAGCAACAACTATATCTCTGTGTACATCTAATCCTGCACATCTTTCAATAATTGCATCCATAACTTTACTCCTTTTAGGTATTAGCAGGTAGATAGCAACCGATGATTTAAAATTTCCTACGCGTACTTTAAGTACAATACCTTGTTCTTTACAGTTGCTACTCTCAGTTTCCTACACGAAATCGTATTGTCAGAAAGTCCGACGAGCTTACCCTGCCTTCTAGAGTATTGCCAACTCTATGCTAGATTTTCATCATAGCTTGTGAAAGCTTGATTTCATGAATATTTATTAGACTATAAAAAGGCAGTTTAACTCATTAGAGCCAAACTGCCTTTTTATTTATTTATTTATTTATTTTTTATGTAGTCGTCCATAGCTGTAGCTGCCTTTTTACCAGCACCCATGGCCAGTATTACAGTTGCTGCTCCTGTTACAGCGTCTCCCCCAGCATAAACACCTTCTCTAGTCGTAAGGCCTGTTTCTTCTTCTGTAATGATACAACCTCGTTTGTTAGTCTCTAAACCTTTTGTAGTACTACGAATTAGTGGATTTGGACTGGTACCAATAGCCATAATGGCACAATCAATATCTAATACAAAATTAGAACCTTCTACACTAACAGGTCTTCTTCTTCCTGATTCATCTGGTTCTCCAAGAGCCATCTCCACACATTCTACCCCGGTTACGCCTTCTTGTGGCGTTCCTAAAATTTGAACAGGATTCGTAAGATTTTTAAAGATAATTCCCTCTTCCTTAGCATGTTCAATTTCTTCACGACGAGCTGGCATTTCCGCATCTGAACGTCTATAAACAATATAGACATTCTCAGCTCCCAGACGTTTTGCACATCTGGCTGCATCCATGGCTACATTTCCTCCACCAAAGACAGCTACATTCTTACTATCTTTAATAGGTGTATCGCTTCCTTCTTTATAAGCTTTCATCAAATTGACCCGTGTTAAGAATTCATTAGCAGAATAAACACCCTTTAAATTCTCTCCTGGAATATTCATAAAACTTGGCAGGCCTGCTCCCGAACCAATAAACACACCTTCAAAACCTTGTTCAAAGAGCTCATCAATAGAAAGCACCTTACCAATAACCATATTGGTACATACTTTAACACCCAGCGCCTGTAAGTGATCTATCTCCTTTTGAACAATAGCCTTAGGTAAACGAAACTCTGGAATACCATAAACGAGTACACCACCTGCCACATGAAGGGCTTCAAATACAGTCACTTCATATCCTTTTTTAGCGAGGTCTCCAGCACAGGTGAGGCCAGATGGGCCTGCTCCAATAATGGCTACTTTGTGACCATTACTTGTAATCGGTTTAACTTCTTCTTGGCTATGTGCCATATGATAATCTGCAACAAAACGTTCAAGGCGTCCAATAGCTACTGGCTCTCCCTTGATCCCTCTTACACATTTTGCTTCACATTGTGTTTCTTGTGGACAAACACGACCACAAACAGCTGGAAGAGCACTTGTTGCACTAATGATTTCATAGGCCTTTTCGAATTCTCCCTTTTTTACTTCATCAATAAAAGCTGGGATATCAACACAGACAGGACAACCACTTACACAAGGTTTGTGTTTGCAACTCAGGCATCTAGTTGCTTCTTCCATAGCCATTTCAGCTGTATAACCCAAAGCTACTTCTTCAAAGTTTGTATTTCTTATATTCGGTTCCTGTACAGGCATTTCTATTTTTTTAAGAGACATATTTGCCATCTATTCCACCCCCATTAAATTACAATAATGATCTAAGGACTTCTTCTCAAAAGTCTTATATGTAGAAGAGCGTGCCATTGCCTCATCAAAGTCTACTAAATGGCCATCAAAATCTGGTCCATCTACACAGGCAAACTTCGTTTCTCCTCCAACAGTTAGACGACAACCTCCACACATTCCTGTTCCATCGATCATGATAGGATTCATACTTACTATTGTTTTCACATCATAACGTTTAGTCACTTCACAAACAAATTTCATCATAATAAGTGGACCAATGGCAATGACTTCATCATATTGGTTACCTGCCTTAATCTGAGCCTCGAGTGCCCCAGTTACAAGGCCTTTCTCACCATAACTTCCATCGTCAGTCATCACAAATAAGTTATCACTTACAGCTTTAAATTCATCCTCTAAGATAACAAGATCTCTGTTTCTAAAGCCAATAATAACATCTACCTGTGCACCTAACTGATGTAACTTCTTCGCAATAGGGTAAGCAATAGCCGAACCTACGCCCCCCCCTACTACAGCTACCTTTTTAAGTCCTTCTACATGAGAAGCAACCCCAAGTGGACCTACAAAATCACATAGTGAATCACCTTCATTAAGAAGGCTTAGGGCCTTCGTCCCTTTCCCAACAATTTGAAAGATAATCGTAACAGTACCCTTTTCCCTATCAAAATCTGCAATAGTAAGTGGAATTCTCTCTCCCTCACTATCTACTCTAAGTATAATGAACTGGCCTGGCTCTGCTTTTTTGGCAATGAGGGGCGCATCAATAGCCATCAACATAACTGTAGGATTAAGCACTCTCTTTGTAACAATCTTATACATCTCTGTACACCTTCTTCTTTCTTTGTATTATGAATAGTTATTGATCAAGTCACTTGCACTAAGTCACTCAGAAATTAAATTCACTATTTGGATTATATAATTTTTTACAAAAAAAGGCTATTAAAATTTTATAATATACCTATAAAATATATAAAAATACAACCTTTTTGTTATAAACCAAATGAATTACTCAATTATGTATTACTTTAATTTGTTAATTAATTAACTATTTGCAGATTTTATTCTATCATTCATAAACAGGATTTTCAATATACTTTATTAAATTATACTTTATTTATTTATATTTTATCTTTAAAAATATATTTTTGCTTTTGCAAAAAAAAATATTAGAGGCCTTTAAATTCCTCTAATACTTGATTTTACCTTATTTCATTTTAGGTGCGATAATCTTTTGATCAATAATCTTCTCTGCCATGCGTTTATAATAATTGGCTTTTTCAGTAAATATCGTAGCTAAAAGCATATTTTTTATAGCTTCGTTCTCTCCAACGGGTCTCTCTTGCCCCCATTTATTACTCTTAAACTCTTCTTCCACTTCTTTTTCCACACTATTTACTTCTTCTATAAACTGTGCAGCTACCTTTTGTTTTAAGTTAAGGTAATTGGTATAAATAGTTGCTAATTTTTCTCCATCAACTGTATCGTTATGCACAAGGGTACTAAAAAGTGACTTAATATCTGAAATCGTTAAACTTTGCTTAAGCTCATAGAGTAAGATCATAAGAATAATATGTTCTCTTGTGTATTTCTTCTTTACTGCAGGTATCAAGAGTTTATCCTTAGTATAATTATTAATCATAGTCTTTGTTAAAAGTTTATCTTCTTCATAGCGTTTTGTATGTTTTAGTTTATCTTCAAAAAGCGTAATCACTTGGTCCATATATAGGTCAAGATTAGGTATACTCTTAATCGAAATACTTTCTTGTAAACCCAATTCCTCTAAAATAGCTCCAATGTTTTTTTCCTTCATATCTACCTCCTAGCTCTTAGTCTTATAATACTTAGAGTTATTAAAAAAATCAAGGTAAAATATTTCAATAACTATATTGACTATTAACAGTATATTATGATATATTTTAGATATAATAACAAGTAGTATTAATAACTACTTGTTAACACTAGGAGATGATTTATATGAAAAATTTAGTCAGAGAACCTGTTAATGCCTTTACTCACTTAATTGGTGCTGGTCTTTCACTTGTAGGAACAATCTTTTTACTCTTCTTAGCTCAAGATTCTTGCTCAGCTACGACCACCAGTATTATTT
>JAEZKI010000054.1 GCA_023415525.1 Bacillota bacterium
ATGCAGGAAAACGTGTGGCTAAAAATATTACTAGTTCCAACTTAGAAACTATTTTAGAGAACATTGCGGACGAAAAGGATTTGGCTTTCTTAGTCACAGACGAAACAGGCTATATTGTCTATTCCATCAATAATTCCCCTGATTCCACCTTTAGCCACATGACAGCCGATGATTATCTTTTTCTTATAAAAAGTGCTCTTAAGAAAGGTGGAACAGATATTCGTCGTGTGGACTATCGTCTTATCGAGAACCTAAGTCCACAGATTAAGAATTACAGTCGGACTTTACCAAAGCCTAAAAAACGTCAATTAGAAAGTGTTATCTATACAAAAGTCCTTCAAAATCAGAATGGCTCTGCCAATGTTGTAATGATTAATGCGATGATTTCACCTGTAGATGCCACGATTTATACCCTTCGTACACAACTTATTTATGTGACGGTCATTATGCTTTTTTTAGCCTTTCTATTGGCTTGGTTTATTTCTAAAAAAATATGTAAACCTATTATTAAAATTAATATCTCTGCTAAAGAATTAGCAAAAGGCAATTATGATTCTTTTTTTGAGGGAGGAAGCTACAAGGAAATCTCTGAACTGGCCCAAACCTTAAACTATGCCAACCAAGAGCTCTCTAAGACAGAACATTTTAGGCAAGAATTGCTAGCTAATGTCTCTCACGACCTAAGAACACCCCTTACTCTTATTACTGGTTATGCAGAAATCATGCGGGATTTACCAGGTGAAAACACCCCAGAAAATACCCAGATTATCATTGATGAAGGTCATCGTCTTACTGAACTTGTTAATGATATGTTAGACCTATCTAAGCTTCAAGCAGGTACCCAAGTTATGCAGCTTACTCCCTTTAACCTGACTCAATCTATCCAAGACATCCTTAAGCGCTACACTCGGCTTCGGGAACAAGAAGGTTATATCTTCAACTTCCTCTATGAAGAAGAAGTCTGGATAAATGCAGATCATCTTAAACTCTCTCAAGTTTTGTATAATCTCATTAACAACGCTATCAATTATACAGGAGAGGATAAGATGGTAACTGTGAAGCAGCTTGTCAGAGGCAGTATCGTACGCATTGAGATTATCGATACAGGCCTTGGCATTGCCAAGGAAAATCTTCCTTATATTTGGGATAGATATTATAAAGTAGATAAGACTCATAAGCGTGCTTCTGTGGGAACAGGGTTAGGCTTATCCATTGTTCGCTCCATCCTTCAAGCCCATCATGCTCTCTATGGTGTCCATAGCATTGAAGGTGAGGGAAGTACCTTTTGGTTTGAATTTCCAATTGTAAAAAAATAATCTTTTTCATCTATTCATCACATTTATTCTGTATAATAAAAAAATCATTTGTCTCTTTGCTTCTAGCAAAGAACTTAAACCCAAAAAGAAAGTTGGAACTATCATGAAAATACTTAAGAAAATAATAGCCATTGGTCTCATCACTCTTTTTGCCATGAGTACAGTGGCTTGTAGCAACAAAGCAAATGCTGGCTCCTCTACAGCTGTAGCTAAAGTAGGTGACGTTGAAATCCCTAAAACACGTTATGATGATCAAATTACTTATCTGGACTCTATGATGCAATGGCAATTTGGAGCAGACTATTCTACTAATACCGAAGCTATGGCTTATTATGAGCAACAAAAGAAAGAAGCCCTTGATTTTCTTATAGATGCCGAGCTCTTACTTCAAAAAGCCATCGCTCTCAACTTAGAAGTATCCGAAGAAGAAATTGCAACAGAACTAGAAACCACTAAGGCTGGTTTTGAGTCTGAAGAAGCCTTTAATTCTGCTTTAAAAACTGGCAACCTAACATTAGAGGATTTAAAAGAAAACATAAAGAAAGACCTTTTAGTCTCTAAAATAGTCGAGCAACAAACATCAGATCTTGCTGTAACCGATGAAGAAATATCTGATTACTATAATGCAAACCAAGCTCAATTTACAACTTCTCCTGGAGCTCAAATGGCCCATGTCCTTCTCGAAACAGAAGAAGCTGCCAAAGAAGCTAAAGCTGCTTATGATAGTGGCACCTCTACCTTTGAAGAATTAGCTGCTAAGCATAACACAGATAGCACAAAGGATACTGGTGGTGCACTTGGCTTTGTTTCTTATGATGCAGCTAACTATGATCCTGATTTCTTAGCTGGTGCTAAAACCCTTAAAGAAGGAGAAGTTTCTGCACCTGTTAAAAGTGCCTTTGGCTGGCATCTTATCAAAGTCTCTGACATCCAATCTGAAGCCACTATAACACCTCTTGATGAAGTAAAAGAGAGCATCAAGGCTTCCATAGAAGCACAAAAGGCTACAGAAAAGTTAGATGCTTATCTTGAAAGCCTTCGCCAAGAGGCTTCTGTAGAAATTTATGAAGATAACCTAAAGTAACCATACATCCTAAACAAGCCTATCTATAGACACCTATTGATTCGAAATGCAGTGAAGGTGTAAAATCCAGACTATTTTACAAAAAATAAGGAGTGAGATTCAAAGCTGTTAGAAAAGCCTTTGAACCTCACTCTTTTTCATTTTAAACGGACTAATTGTCTAAAACATTTATATATTTCATAATAGCACTGTGCTCATCCTCACTATAGGTTTTAAAGCCCAATCGCTCATAGAGACCTTTAGCAGGATTGCGCTGATCCACACTTAAGGCAATGGCTTTAACTTCTGGTGGCAACTGAGATAATAGATGCTTAATGAGCTGGGTCCCTAATCCTTTTCCTCTATAGGCTTCAAACAGAGCGACTCCAAATTCAGGAATATCATCAGCTATATAAGCATATCCCTTATTGGTCTCATCTAATACTCTAATCCATGCCACACCTATTCCTTCATGGGTCTTTTTATCCACAAGTACATAACCTAAATCTCCTTTTTGTCCCCAGTTTGCAATGTACTTATACACTTCTGGCTTGTAGATAATATCTCGAGGTACCTTCTCCCCTTCTCCTACATAAATGGATTCATAAAGAATAGCTTCTAATAGCTCCTTATCCTCTTTATCTACTAAACGAAAATAATAAGGCCCTTCTTCCCATTTTCTTAGGGCAAGTAGCTTTTCATACTCTTCATTGAGTCTCTGATATTCAGATGTACCTATAGTGGCTTGACTCAATGCCCCAATAAGATAGGCCATTTTATTTTGCTGACGAAGAAGTTCTTCTTGCCTTTCCTTACCTCGCTTTTGAAGAACGTTTTTTTGGAGACCTTTCTTCTTTTCCTCATACTCCGATAAGCTATACTCATAGCGCTTTATACGTTTTTCTTCAAAAACTAGAAGCTTATTACAGATTTTTTCTAGCATATAGCGATCATGAGTGACTAAAAGTATTGTCCCCCTATAATCTATTAGAACTTCCTCCAACTGTTCCCTTACATGAAGGTCTATATGATTGGTGGGTTCATCTAGGAGGAGCACTTCACACCCTTGGCGAATCATAAGAAGGAGTTTTAGCTTCATTCTCTCACCTAAGCTTAGGCAAGCCACTTTTTTACTCCATTCTTCTCTTGAAAAACCTAATTGACAAAGCTGTATCCCTAACTGACCACGTTCCTCCCTTGTTAGGGTGTCAAAAAGCCCTAGTATACTTTGTGTCTCATCTAAATCAATAACCTCTTGGCTAATATACCCTATTTTTTGATGTAGGTTACAGTATAGCTCGCCTTCAAGACTTACTTGCCCCAGTAACCCTTTGATAAAAGTCGACTTGCCACAACCATTTGGTCCATACAAACCTACTTTTTCTCCTCTTTTAATATAAAAGGAACTTTTCTCAAACAAACATTTGCCCGGGTAACTTTTAGCTAATTCCTTGGCTTCTAAAAAAACATTCCCTGCTTTTTTACCCTCATGTAATTCAAAAAACACACTACTTTCTGCCTTGGGCTTACTA
>JAEZKI010000071.1 GCA_023415525.1 Bacillota bacterium
TACTTAACCATTTGAAGATTACTATAAGTGAGCAAGTTATTCATAATGTACAGGACTTAGAAAAATATGGCATCAAAGAAGGTGCGCCTATGGTGACGCTTTACAATGAAGAAAATACAGGTGAAACGTTAGTTATAGGTGGGCAAACAGCGGATAAGACGAAAAGCTATGTATGGAATGAAGTACACCAAGAACTCTATATCGTTACTAATGAGCAAATGGATCAATTATCTTTAAAAAGAGATGAGCTCCTTGCAAAAAATCTCAGTCTTCCTGAAAAAGACAGTATCTGGCAGATGCGCATTGAAGAAGAAGGAGAAAAACCCCTTATTTTAGTGAAAAGTGAACTAGAAGGTAAAGACGGCTATGAAGAGTGGCAAATCAAGGACTTTTTTGTGGATGCCCATGCTATAAGTGGTGAATGGATGACTAACCTTATTGATCAGTTAGAAGCTTTTGAAAAAGATGGTTTTGTAGGAACTGTAGAAAGTTTAGAAGATCCGGGGCTACTAGAAAGTAGCTTAACACTTGTACTTAATGAAAATTGGACCATTCAGTTTGGAAAAGTTAAAAATGGCTTTATCTACTTTAACTATAGTGAAGAACCTTATATCTATAAAATGGCAGAGGATAAAATGCGACCTTTCATAAATTTAAAACCTATTGAAATGATCCGGAAGGAAGTCTATATTCCCCAATTAGAAGGGTTGAAAAAAATTACATTTAATAATCCCGAAGAGAGTTTTATACTGGAAGTTAAAGAAGGATTAGGAAATCAAGAAGAAAGCAACGTTCAGTCAACGGAGAACAAGAAGCCAGTCTATGAAGGGAAACTTGAAAAACGACGACTTAATCAGCAAGAGCTAGAAGAAATATTGGATTTAACAGGAAAAAGTATTCGTATTGAGATGCTTCTTAAAAACCCTCAAATTGAGCAAAAAGAAAATCGCCCACCAGAAGTAAGTTTACGATTTGACTACAAATCAGGTTATTCTAAGTCCATTGAACTCGTACCTTATGATATTAATTTTTATATATTACGGGTAGATGGGATAGTAGAGTTTGCAGCCAGTAAACAACCAGTTATGGAGCTTTTTAATGCCCTTAGCCAGTGGGCTAGTAAAGAAGAATAGGAATAGAGGGGGTAGAGTTCATCTACTCCTTTTGTTTCAAAAAAGGTATAAAACAAATATGATAAAATCATGAAAAAGGGAAGATACTAATGATGTACTCCGTTTATATAGTAAAATGTAAAGATGGTACATATTATACAGGTTACACCACAGATGTGATAAAAAGAGTGGCTGCCCATAATGCCCAAAAAGGGGCTAAGTATACCAAAGGACGCATACCTGTAGAACTTGTATATGAGGAACATTTTGAAGATAAGCGTAGCGCCTTACAAAGAGAATATGCCATTAAGCAATTAACGAAGCTTCAAAAAGAACAGCTCATATTAGGTGAAAATACCAGTAAAGGGTGAAGAAGATGAAGAAAAAGTGTTTAGAATATCTCGGAATTTTGATAGGAGCCATTTCTATATCTACAGGGTTATATTTCTTCTGGATGCCTTCTGACTTAGCAGCAGGAGGGGTAAGTGGCTTATCCATTGTTATTAAAGCTTTAGTTCCAGCTATTCCTATAGGTATTATTTTGTTAGTACTGGATATCCTTATGTTTACCATTGGATTTCTCGTATTAGGTAAGAGCTTTGGACTAAAGAGTATTGTTTGCAGTTTAGAAGTATCTATTTGTATGACCATCTTGGAGGGCTTTTTACCCCATATTCAGCCTTTGAGTAGAGATATGCTCATTACCCTTCTTTTTGGTGCTTTATTTATTGCACTAGGACAAGCTATTGTTTTTAATTTAGGCGCTTCTTCTGGAGGAACAGATATTATTGCTAAGATTATTGCCACCTACTCACAGCTTAATATAGGCACAGCACTTATTATAGCTGATTTGCTAGTGGTTATTTGTGCAACAGGAATCTTTGGACTTGAAAAAGGATTATATGCTGCTTTAGGTGTTATTGTAACAAGTACCTTAATCGATTATATTATTTCAGGTCTTACTATCCAAAAATATGTAACTATTATTCCCTCTACAGCTGAGACTTCTGAAGCTATTAATCAGTATATCTTGTATACTTTAAAACGTGGAGCTACCATTTATCGGGCAGAAGGGGCCTATAGTCAAGAACAAAAAACAGTTATTACGACGGTAATGGAACGTAAAGGATTTATAGATTTAAAAAGACAAGTTATAGCCTTAGACCCATTGGCTTTTGTAACTGTTCAAAATTTACATGAAGTAGTAGGAGAAGGGTTCTAATTTAAAAATAAAAACTAGTAGCATTTAAAATAAATAAATCTACTAGTTTTTATTTTTTTGAAAGTATTGACTTTATTAAAAAATAGATATACTATAAAACATATCAACTTACTAGGTAATGGAGGGTACCATGAAGATTTCAACAAAGGCAAGATATGGTTTAAGAGCTTTAGTGGATTTAGCTATTCATTCTGGAGGGGAACAGGTAGCCTTACAACAGATTGCTAGAAGGCAAGAATTATCTGTTCCCTATTTAGAACAAGTCTTTTCACTCTTAAAGAAGACAGGTATTGTAAAGAGTGTAAAAGGAGCACAAGGAGGCTATATATTAGCTAAAGAGCCTTATGCTATTACAGTAGGTGAAATCTTACGGATTATTGAAGGGGATATGACTATTGTAGAGGAAGAGCGCACCCCTCAGACCTTTAATTTGATTCAATCGAATTTGGAAGAATGTATTAAGCGGAATGTGTGGGATAAGGTAACTGAAAGTATCTATGAGGTTATTGACAATATGACGATAGAAGAACTCATGAGAGACTATGAGTTACTCAATATTAAGGATAATTTAATGTATTATATTTAAAAAATAAGGAGGTATATAGAATGAAAAAAATAGCAGGAAATATTACAGAGTTAATTGGTCACACACCACTGCTTCGTGTGTCTGGTTATGAAAAAGAACAAGGTTTAGAGGCAGAGATTATTGTTAAACTGGAACGTTTTAATCCAGGAAGTAGCGTAAAGGATCGAGCTGGGTATTACATGATTCAAAAAGCAGAGGAACAAGGTCTCATTAATAAAGATACCACCATTATTGAACCAACCAGTGGTAATACAGGAATTGCTCTGGCTTTTATTGCAGCAGCTAAAGGCTATAAAATGATATTGACTATGCCGGATACAATGAGTAGCGAACGACGTAATATTCTCAAGGCTTTAGGAGCACAGCTGGTTTTAACAGAAGGTGCTAAAGGAATGCGAGGCGCCATTGAGAAGGCAGAAGAACTAGCAAAGGAGATACCTAATAGTTACATTCCTCAACAATTTGAAAATGAGGCCAATCCCTTAGCACACCGTGAGACAACAGGTATAGAAATCTGGGAAGATACAGAAGGAGAAGTTGACTTCTTTGTAGCAGGTGTAGGCACTGGAGGAACCATTACGGGTGTAGGTGAAGCCCTTAAAGAGAGAAAACCTAGTGTAAAGATTGTGGCTGTAGAGCCCAAGGATTCTGCGGTTCTTTCAGGTGAAAAGCCAGGACCTCATCAGATTCAAGGCATTGGTGCAGGTTTTGTGCCTAAAGTTCTTAATAGAGAAATCATCGATGAGATTATTCCTATTAAAAATGAGGTAGCCTTTGAGGCTACGCGCCTTTTAGCTAAGACAGAAGGCATTTTGGTGGGGATTTCTTCAGGAGCAGCTTTAGCAGCAGCGACTCAGTTAGCTAAACGTCCTGAGAATAAAGGAAAGAAAATCGTTGTTCTTTTACCTGATACAGGAGAAAGATATTTATCCACAGCCCTTTTTCAATAATATAGAGGCATAAAGCCCTCTCCTGCAAAGAGAATAATTAGAGGTAGATAAGCAAGAAATAGTCTATTTATATGAAATAAAAGAAGTAATAAAGAGATTCCCATACGCATCTTTCGTGTTTTCTAGCGGAAAGAAAAAGTTGGAAGTCCTCTTTAATACTTCTTTTTTTATTAAAAGAGAGAAATAAGGGATGAAGAGTATAAATTGTGATAAAATAAATAAGTAATCACTATGAGAACAGGATTGGAAAAAGCTTCAAACAGGATAGAAGCTATTTTAATAGAAGTAGAGAGGATGAAAGGAATGGTACAATTTAATAATTTGTGGGATGAGAAGTTAAAGGAGGAGTTTGAGAAACCTTACTATAAGGCATTAAGAGAATTTTTAAAGGAAGAGTATAGTCATCAAATCATTTATCCACCTATGCAAGATATTTTTAATGCCCTTAAGACAACAAGTTATGAGGCTGTAAAAGTAGTTGTTTTAGGACAAGATCCTTACCATGGAGCCAATCAAGCCCATGGAATGGCTTTTTCAGTCCAACCCAACATACCTACTCCTCCTTCCTTGAGAAATATTTATAAAGAACTCCATCAGACACTAGGTTGCAAGATTCCTAACAATGGTTATTTGATGAAATGGGCAAAGCAAGGGGTCCTTCTTTTAAATACAGTACTAACTGTGCGGGCAGGTTCACCACAGTCTCATAAGGGAAAAGGGTGGGAAGTTTTTACAGATCGTATTATCACTCTCCTTAATGAACGAGAGGATCCCATTATCTTTTTACTATGGGGAGCTCCTGCTAAAGCTAAAAAATCACTGATTACGAATCCTAAGCATATCGTTTTAACGGCAGCCCATCCTAGTCCACTGTCTGCCCATAATGGCTTTTTTGGTTGTAATCATTTTCAAAAAGTGAATGAGTGTCTTCAACAGATGGGAAAAACGCCTATAGATTTTCAAATAGAAGATATTTAGGCGTTTAAAAATAGAATGAATGAAAAAATTTTTTTCTTGCATAAAAGCAATTGACAAATAATATTTAATTATTTATAATTCAAGGTATAATTTAATAATAAGTTAAAGGTAATGAAAAGAAGAGTAAATTTTTGTAAAAGGCTAACAGAGAGCTGAGGAAGCTGAAAATCAGCAGCAAAGACAAAAATCGAAGAACATCTTGGAACTGCTAACCGAAAGACTATAGAGTTGAGTAGGCTTAGACGGGGTAGACCGTTATATCTAAAACGTATCGATGAGTCTGTACGTTTCTGAGATATCTAGGTAACTAGATAAATTAGGGTGGCAACGCGAGTTAACCTTCGTCCCTTTCCATAGGGATGGAGGTTTTTTTAGTATCAAAATTTGAGGAGGAATGAAAATGAAATTGCAATTACCAAAGGACTATGTATCAAAGCTTGATTTGCGTGAAACAGAGGTAGCCATTAAGAAGTTAAAGGATTATTTCGAAAATGCTTTGGCCTATGAACTGTATTTAACCCGTGTATCTGCTCCTCTATTTGTTAAACCTGAAACGGGGTTGAATGACAATTTAAATGGGGTAGAAAGACCGGTTGGTTTTGATATCTTAGACGATGATAACGCCTATGTAGAAGTTGTCCATTCCCTTGCTAAGTGGAAGAGGATGGCATTAGGAAGATATGGTTTTGAAGTCAATGAAGGACTTTATACCGATATGAATGCCATTCGACGAGATGAAGAATTAGATAATTTACATTCTCTCTATGTAGATCAATGGGATTGGGAAAAAGTCATTACAAAAGAAATGCGTACAGAAGAATTCTTAGTAGAAACAGTAAATCAAATTTACAATGCTTTCTTGAAGACAGAAAAATATATTACTACAGAATATCCTATGTTAGAGAAAGTTCTTCCAGAGCATATTACCTTTATTACTTCCCAAGAGCTTTTAGAAAAATATCCCGACCTTTCATCAAAAGATAGGGAAACAGCCTTTTGTAAAGAACACAAAGCTGTATTTATCATGAAAATTGGAAAAGAGCTCTCTAATGGAGAGCCTCATGATGGAAGAGCACCTGACTATGATGATTGGGACTTAAATGGCGATATCTTATTTTGGAATCCTATTCTAGAAAGTGCCTTCGAACTTTCTTCTATGGGCATTCGTGTGGATGAAGTTTCTCTTAGAAAACAATTAGAGGTAAGAGATGCTTTAGATCGAGTGGACATGGACTTTCATAAGCGCGTTCTAGAGAAAAAATTACCTTATACCATTGGAGGGGGGATTGGGCAATCGCGTATCTGTATGTACTTTTTACAAAAAGCCCATATTGGCGAAGTGCAAGCTTCTTTATGGCCAGATAAGATGATTGAAGCTTGTGAACAAAATGGAATTACTCTTCTTTAAGATGGGAAAAAGGTATAAAAAAAGGCGATATGTCTAAAAATAGCTGAGAGACATCCAGATGGAGGGAATAAACATGTTGATCAGTGGTATAATGGCTATCGTATCAGGTTTTTTAATGAGTGTACAGGGTGTATTTAATACCCGAGTCACAGAAAAGGCAGGTTTATGGTTTACTACCAGTATTGTACAGGGCACAGCCCTTGTCACCTGCCTTTTAGTCTTGTTATTTGTAAAGGATGCAAACCTAGAAGGGTTAAAATTCGTCAATAAGTTTTATTTATTAGGTGGTGTGATGGGTGCTGGAATTACCTATGGCGTGATTGTTGCTATGGGGAAACTAGGGCCTGCCTATGCCATTATGTTCATTCTTGTAGCTCAAATGATTACGGGATATGCTATTGAACTTTTTGGGCTCTTTGGTACAGAAAAAGCAGGTTTTATGTGGACCAAACTTTTGGGTGTTGCTATTATGATTGGTGGTATTGTATTATTTCAGTGGAAGAAGTAGGGTGTATATTATAAAGAGTCCCTGTTCATTAAGAGGTTAGAAAAAGAAACCAGTTAAGACGGTTTAGAAATTTCTCTTTCATTAGTTAATAAATAAGATTTAATAAAAACCATAAAAATCGCAAGGATACTTGATAAGAAATAAAAAGATTTAGGAGTTTTTAGCGAAAGATGCTAAAAATAGCAACAGCATTTGTTGTAAATTGTGAATTATTATGCTGAATTCTGTGATATACTTAAACTTGATATGAAATAAATGAAGTCTACTTGTATGCTAAATTGTCTGACTAATCAAAATAAAGAATGTGAAATTAAAATTTAATGCAGGGGGTATCGGTTTGCGTAATTGGAGTACACTTTCAAAGAATGAACTAAAGGACTTAAAAGGGGAATTAGAAAAAACCTATGAGAACTATGTTTCTCAGCAACTTAAATTAGATATGTCTCGTGGCAAGCCGGCAGGCACCCAATTAGATATAACTAATGGTATTTTGGACGCTTTAGATAATTATATAACAGAAGATGGAACAGATGCACGTAATTATGGCGTATTAGATGGGCTTCCAGAAGCTAAAAAGTTGTTTTCAGATTTATTAGGTATTCCAACGACTCATATTATTATTGGAGGGAATTCCAGTCTTAACTTGATGTATGATATGATGATGCGTCTCTATGTTTTTGGAACACAAGGCCATTTGCCTTGGGGTAAGCAGGGGAACGTCAAATTCCTATGTCCAAGTCCAGGTTATGATAGACATTTTGCTATTTGTGAGGACTTAGGCATTGAAATGATTAGTATACCTATGACAGAAGCAGGACCTGATATGGAAGTTGTAGAGGAATTAGTTAAGAAGGATGCTTCAATTAAGGGAATTTGGTGTGTTCCTCTTTATTCTAATCCACAAGGTATTTGTTATAGTGAAGAAACAGTAAGGCGCTTAGCAAGTATGGAAACAGCTGCCCCTGATTTTCGTATCTTTTGGGATAACGCCTATGGTGTGCATCCTGTTTATAAAGAGGAAAAGTTAGCTGATATTTTTGCAGAAGCACAAAAAGTTGGGAATGAAGAACGTGTTTACTACTTCTTTTCTACTTCAAAAATAACTTTCCCAGGAGCAGGCGTTTCTTTGATCGCAGCGAGTGCTAACAATGTAGCTGAGATTAAAAAGCATCTTACTATACAGACTATAGGACATGATAAACTGAATCAACTACGTACGGTAAGATATTTTAAAGATGCCCAAGGTATACATACTCATATGGCAAAGTTAGCAGAAGAACTTAAGCCTAAATTTGATATTGTCCTAGAGACATTAGAACGTGAACTCAAAGATACAGGACTTGCAACCTGGACGAAACCAATGGGAGGCTATTTTGTAGCCATAGATACCTTAGAAGGCTGTGCCAAAGCAACGGTTGAATTAGCCAAAAAGGCAGGTGTTGTCTTAACAGGAGCAGGGGCTACCTATCCTTATGGAAAGGATCCACAAGATAGAAATATTCGTCTGGCTCCTACCTATCCAACGCTAGAGGAATTGGCAG
>JAEZKI010000234.1 GCA_023415525.1 Bacillota bacterium
CTTCTAGAGGATAAGTTTGCAGAAGAGGATGAGGATTTTCTAAAATTAGCAGAGGTTTATGGCAATGTTCAAGGTCTTAGTCCATTGGTCAGTTTAATCATAGATATTCATACTTTCTCTAAAAGTACGCCTTTTCCAAAGATGTGGTTAGAGGAAAAGGTGGCTCTTTTTGAAAAAACCTATGAGCAATTAGAGGAAAGTCCTTGGGCTAAGCAGATGAAAGACTATTTTCTTTCACAGGTGTTGGATTTACAAACCCTCTTTGAGGAAGCACTTACTATGTGTAACAAACCCAATGGGCCTATACTATATCAAGCAACCTTAGAGATGGACTATGCCTTTCTTAAAGAAGTGACAGAGGAAAGTTCTTTAGGAGAAATCATAACCGCTATTGAGCAAACTCAGTTTGGCCGATTGCCAGGTAAAAAGCAGGAATGTGACGAGGGACTTAAGGAGAGGGTGAAAAGTTATCGTGAGCTGACAAAGGAAGTGGTAAAGGGCTTAAAAGGGGACACAGTATTCCTAAAGGATGAAAAGCTTTTAGCACATATTCCTAAGGTAGGGGGCTTGATGAAAGCTTTGGTAGAACTTATTACCTGTTTTGAGGAAAGGTATAAAGAGGCAAAGCTAGAAGTTGGGTTGGTGGATTACAGTGATCTTGAGCATTATTGTATGCAAGTCCTTATTGAGCCCGTATGTGATGAAAGAGGTCAGTTGATAGAGGTAACTTATACCGAGGCCGCTCAAGAGTTAAGTGAGTTCTACGAAGAAATTTATATTGATGAATATCAAGATAGTAATACAGTGCAAGAGACGATTTTAAAGGCTATTGCAGAAGGCAGCAAAGAAAAGGGACCTACCCGATTTATGGTAGGAGATATGAAGCAAAGTATTTATCGCTTCCGTTTAGCCAATCCGCTTATTTTTGCGCGTAAATATGAGCAGTGGGAAAAATATAGCCTGGATCAGGAAAACAACGTTAAGGAGTTATGCATTGACCTTTCTCAAAACTTTAGAAGTCGTGAAAATATATTAGAAGGTGCCAATGAACTTTTTGAGCAATTAATGAGTCATGAAGTAGGTGAGCTAGAGTATGATGAGTTTGCCCGTCTAAAGGTAGGAAATCTCTATGCAGAGGGAAACACAGAAGTTTTAGAAGAAGGGGCTCTTTCTGGACCTATTGAACTTCATTTGTTAGAAGAAAACAGTGAAGAGGAGGAAGAAGAGGAAGGTGAATTAGGTGACCTTAAAAAGGTAGAGAAAGAAGCCCTTTTAGTGGCTCATTTGATCGAAAAGCTCCTTAAAGGAGAAAGTAATCCCACCCATGTTTTTGATAAAGAACAAGGAGACTATCGGCCAGTAGAACCAAAAGATATTGTGATTCTCCTAAGGGCAACCAAAGGGAAAGCAGAGATTTTTGAGAAGGCACTCCTTCAAAAAGGAATAGGTGCTTATGCAGAACTAGGTAGTAGTTTTTTTGAAGCCTTGGAAGTGCAAACACTTATTGCCCTCCTTAAAATTATTGATAATCCCCTACAAGATATTCCCCTTTTGACAGTGCTACGCTCCCCTATTGTAGGCTTAAGCTTAGATGAATTAGTGGTTTTAAGAAAAACTTTAGAAGGAGATAGTTTTTATGCGGCTATGGAAGAAGCCATGCGTTTACAAGTAGCTAGTGAAAAGGTTATAAGTTTTATGGGCGATTTAAAAAGGTGGCGAGAAGAAAGACCTCAAATGAGTTTAGAAGAACTTCTTTCTAACCTTTATGTAGAAACAGGTTATTACCGTTATGTTAGCATGCTCCCCACGGGACCTAAGAAAAAAGCAAATCTTAGAATGTTAAAAAAGTATGCTGAAGAATATGAGAAAAACAGTAATGGGAAGCTTTGTAGTTTTATAGACTACTTAGACCGCCTTATGGAGACTTCAGAGGGACTAGAGGAAGCAAAACTGGTGGGAGATAATGAAAACCTAGTACGTATTATGAGTATTCACAAAAGTAAAGGGTTGGAATTTGGTATTGTTTTTCTTTGTAATACAGATAAAAAGTTTAATAATCAAGATATTATGAAGAGTGTCCTTCAACATAGTGAGTTAGGATTAGGTCCAGATTATGTAGATGTGGATCGGCATATTAAATATCCTACTATTCCCAAAATGGTGATTAAAAATCAGATTATTAGTGAGAATATTTCCGAGGAAATGCGTGTACTTTACGTGGCCTTAACTAGGGCCAAAGAAAAATTATTTATCACAGGTGTAATAGGAGATATGGATAAGAAAATGGCCAGTTGGAGTGTCTATGGCGAACGTAAAACCAAGGCTCTTCTGCCTTTGGGCATAAAGCGTGGGGGTTCTTATCTCAACTGGATAGGCATGGCTCTCTATGCCCACCCTGATTTAAAGGAGTTTAGAGAGAATAGAGGTTTAGCACTCAACTATCAATTGGAAGGACGAGCCCGTTGGCAGCTTACACTCTGGCACCCCTCTGATTTAAGAGTACAAGATGAGAAACGCAAGGAACTAACAGAAAGCAAAAAAGCTCTTTTAGAAAAATGGCAACCTGAAGAAGTTTATGGGCAATATAAAGAAGAAATTTACAGACGTCTTAATTTTGAATATGCCCATCAAAAGGCCAGTCTTTTACCCACTAAAGTTTCTGTATCTGACTTAAAGAAACTGAGCATGATGCCTCAACAAGGAGCTACATCTTTTGAGGGCAATCTAGAAAAAGAAAAAGAAGTGCCTCATTTTATTAAACAACAAGAAAGTTTAAAGCCTACGCAAAGAGGAACTTTAATCCATACTTTATTTGAACAGTGGGATTATTTGACAGTCACTTTGCCTGAAGAAATCAAAGAACAAGTAGAGCAACTCGTAAGGGAACACAGATTAGAAGAAGCTGTTCTTCCACTCATAGATTATCATAAGCTTTCTCAGTTTGCTAACTCCTTAGTTGTTAGACGTATGGCGACGTCAAAGAAACTTTGGAAAGAAAAGCAATTTATTTATCTTTTAAAGGCTAATGAGGTAGAAGCTGACTATCCAGAGGATGAGGAGATTCTCCTTCAAGGCGTTATTGATGCCTTTTTTATAGAGGAAGAGGGTATAGTTTTAGTGGATTATAAGACAGATTATATTGACTGGCAACACAAGGAAGAAGGCATAGATAGGATGAAAGCACGTTATAGTATACAACTTGACCTCTATGCTAAAGCCTTAAAAGAGATTACCGGACTAGCTGTAAAAGAAAAATGGCTTTATCTTTATAGCATAGGAGAATGGGTAGTTCTTTAAAAAGAGATAGAAAAGGAGTTCAAATGATTAAATTAATAGCAACAGATATGGATGGTACCTTACTGAATGAACGGGGTGAGCTACCAACAGATTTTGAAGATGTTTATAAAACCCTAAAAAGACAAGGGATACATTGGGTAGTAGCCAGTGGAAGACCTTATCCTACCTTAAAGCTTCAATTTGGAAAGCTAGGAGAGGAGATGCTTTTTATTGCAGAAAATGGGGCATTGGTTATGGAAGGAAATAAGAGGCTAGCTAGCCATGCTATGGAAGGAGAGTTAGCTAAAGAACTTATTTCCTTAGGCCAGAGTATTGAAGGTGTTAGCGTAGTCGTATGTACCCCAAAAATAGCTTATATCAAAGAACCTCCAGAGGAAGCCATGAGGGAAATTGAAAAATATTATAAGAAGTATGAGAAGGTAGAAGATTTATTAGCTGTAGAAGAACCCATCTTAAAAGTAACTTTTTGTGACTTAAAAGGTTGTGAGGAAAATAGTGCAACTTTCGTAAGGTCTTATGAAGGAAGAGCACAAACCACTATAGCTGGAGCATTATGGTTAGATATCATGGCATTAGGTGTAAACAAAGGTGTCGCTTTAGAAGATATTCAAAAGGGATTAGGGATCACTTATGAAGAGACAGCAGCTTTTGGAGACTATCTAAATGACTATGAGTTACTACAAAAGGCTTATTATAGTTATGCCATGGCCAATGCCCATGAGGACTTAAAAAAACTGGCTCGCTATCAGGCTAAAAGCAATAAGGAAAATGGGGTTATGGATGTTGTGAAGACATGGCTTGCTGATTAAAAGAAACAAATTGATGGTGAGAAATGCATGCACCTCTTAACCTCCTTTTAGGGGATAAGAATACTTTCCCTATACCACGTACAGGCTAAGAAAGTTCCACTTGGTTTAAAAGTGAAACTTTCTTGGCCTGTTTTTTAGTAGCTTATTACCCGTATTTTATTACCCGTATTTTATTGAGTAGAACTATAATAAGCTTTTTTAAGCACATTTTCTAGTTCACCAATATTACGAATGGCTTGCGACATACCTTGAGCCAGAATGTTAGCACTATCCATACTGCTCTGCCAAGAAAACATACCACCTAAACAATTATCAATAATATAGAGCCCCTTAAAGTAAATAGAAAGGAGATTATCATAGCCATAAGCAAAATTACCAGAAGGGTCTACAATATAAGGCGCTTTAGCCACATTGTCCCATCGTACTTGATAGCCATTTTTATTAATGTAATTTTTGCGAAGGTCATCAAAGGTTTTGGTGCTAATAGCACCATACCTACCATAGAAAGGAATGCCCATGAGAATTTTACTAGAAGGCATACCAGCTGCTTCTAGATTTCTTATTTGACCATCTACACTTACATTGCCAAGAGAGAGAGGAGAAGGGAAAAGGTTGGAATGATGTGTGCTGGCATTAGCCCCTGTTTCACCTGCATTAAAGTCATAAGCCATAAGATTGAAGAAACTAATAATAGGTGCTATATTACTGATTTCCACATTTCGAATATAAGTAGGATCCCCTGTGCCAGCTACACTCAACCAAGCTTCTGGTCCTAAGACATCCCGAAGAGCTTGAAGAAGAAGGGTAAAATTTTCTGTATCTTCCGGACGGGATGTGATGCCGGCTGCACTAGAACCAGGATATTCCCAATCAATATCTACGCCATCCAGATCATAGAGATTAACCCAATGCTGGGCCTCTCTTGCAAAGGCATAGCGTGAAGTAGGTGTAAGGGCAGCATCTGAGAAACCTTCAGCTCCCCAGCCACCTATGCCTAGTATAACCTTAAGATCAGGATTTTCTGTTTTTAGGTTTGCAAGTTGCTGGAGGTAACGTGTGGAATAAACTTGGAAAGTTCCATCCGCATTAATAAGAGCAAAGGCATAGATGACAAAGTCTAGAAGTAGAGCATCTACATTATTAGGGTTACCTAAAACATATTCCCCTACAATAGGTGTAGTTGGGCAATTGGGATTAGTACCAAGAGGTTGGTTTTCTTCACTTTGAATAGGAGGTCTATAAGTATTTTGAAGTTTTTCCACTGTTTCTATGACTTGACGAATTTGTGAAAGGCCCAATGCATTATACGCTATAGTTTCTCTTAAAAGACCCTCCGGGTCAATGATGAAGGCAGTAGTCTGATTTTCTTGATGTTCTGAGAGACCGTAAAGTTTACCAATATCCCCTTGACGATCATCAATTAATGGAAAGGTAATAGGTGGGTTTCCACTTCTTGTATTCATATAAAACCATGACATATGGGTAGCTTTTTTGTCCCCACTAATACCAAGAAGTTGTGTGTTTTTACTTTCAAAAATACGGTTAACTTTATTAAGAAGAAGCCATTCATTTTTATGGGTGACAGAAAAAGATGCAGGTGTGTAGAACAAAATAACCCATTTTCCAGTATAGTCAGATAAGTGAAGAAGTCCTTGTGTACTTGAAGCAGTAAAAGGTGGGGCAGCAGTAGGAAGGGACAGTGGATGGCTCATATAATCACTCCTTTTAAAAATAAAATGTATTAGCATAGAAAGGATAAGGCCTAAAAATACCTTTATGTATTCTTCTTAAGAAAAGGTGCTTTATGAAATTTAGCTTAATCAAGAACCAATACTTAATCCTTGTGATGAATAGGGATTTACCATCATCTTAATCTCCTTAAGAGTAAGAGTATTCTATGCTATCCTATTCGTAAAAAGAGAAGGATATGCTAGGATTGACAATAAAATCAAATTCTCTCTTTAAAACAAGGACAAGCTACAAAAGAGAAAATATAAAAGTTGACAAAATACGACTAAATAATACAAAAATATTTAAATATGTGGATTATTGCGTTATAATAGAATAAACGACAATAAGAACTAGAGGGGACTGGATGTGAAGCAGCAACCAATATATAAATGGGCAATACTAGGTGTATGCCAAAGCTTTAGCTTGGGGCTTATGGCACAGCAAATGGTAGACACATGCCCCAATCATAATGTATATCACCAAGTTGTAAATAAAGAGAGAAGTTTAGTAGCAGATTATAAACCAAGTAACCTAATAATTCCCAATGTATGGGTGTTGCAATCAGGAAATATAGAGAAGAATCATATGGAAAAAACAGCGGCTTTACATCTAGAAGAACTTTTTAAAGGAGCAGCTGAAGAAAATATCAATTTAGTAGCTATTTCAGGCTACCGTTCTTATAACAGGCAGAGTGCACTTTATAATCAATACATAAGGCAGTATGGAAAAAAATACACAGATACAGTGAGTGCTCAGCCAGGTAAAAGTGAACATCAAACAGGTTTAGCTATGGATGTATCTGCTAAAAGTGTAGGGTATAGCTTAAGCACGCAATTTGGTAAAACCAAAGAAGGAATCTGGCTAGCACAAAATGCCCATAACTATGGTTTTATTATTCGTTATCCAAAAGGTAAAGAAAAGATTACGGGCTATAGTTATGAGCCTTGGCATATTCGCTATGTAGGACAAGAATTGGCACAATCTATTTATACGCAAGGTTTAACTTTGGAAGAGGTAGAAAATTGCTGTCTATTAGAAGAAGAGAAAAAATCAGAGCAAAAAGAGACAACGAATGAACAAAATCAACTAAAAGTAGGATCAAAAGAAGAAGTCACTCGTGAAGAACAGATGGAAACTGAGAAAGTAAGTATAGGAGCTGTTTTGAACAATAGCGGACTTAAACCTGAGGGGACTGGACTAATAGAAAGACACAACCGTTTAGGACTTGTTTGGAGGAGTGTAAGAAATTTTATAGGAGCTTTATTTCAAGAGAAAAAATAGGCAAAAGAATAGATAAGCCTCTATTAGAGGGGCTTTTTATTGTGGTATTTTTGCGCCATAAATTTACAATGTTTCCTTATATAAGAGTGTAGTATAATAAGACTACACTTTTGTATAGGGAGGATAGATGAGATGACAGAGATTGTCAGTAATATAAAACAAACATTACAACATTCCTTTAGTGCTCAACCACAATATAGATGGCACAAGTTATTTAAATATACAATTTGGAGTTTGTTTCCTTTCATACTTAGTTTTTTAGTAGAATATCTTCAAAGGGGAACAATAGCGGATACATGGGAATGGATACAGTTAAAGCCCAACACTTTTTTTGTAAGCTATAGCATTGTTGCTTTAGTATTTATAGGTCTTTATTTTTTAACTTCAAGGACTTGGTGTGCAACCTTAATCACCGGTTCTGTTTTTTTGATAGGAGCACTTATTAACTATTTTAAAATGGAGTTAAGAGGAGATTCTTTTGTTCCGTGGGACTTGCGATTAGGTAAAGAACTAGGGAATATTATGGAACATATTTCTATTGAGTTTACCCCTCAGGTTCTAGGTGTTATTGGTTTAGTAATAGGCCTATTTATTATTACCTTGTTCATAAAGGAGAAAAAGCTGAGGCTAAAGACCCGTATGTGGGGGGTAATAGGTATGAGCTTAAGTTTAGTGGTAGGTTTTCGTGCTTTATTTATGGATAAAGAGCATATGAATGCTTTGGGGATTTATGAAATTAACTGGGATCAAGTAAGAAACTACGACTACAATGGCTTTCTTGTAGGGTTTATGGTGAATACTAAGAATATTATTATTACGGAGCCAGAGGGCTATAGCCAAGAAACCATTGAAGGATTAGCTAATAGTGTGAATAAAGTCGTGGAGGATGAAATTAAACCTAATATTATTATGATTATGAATGAGTCTTTTTGGGACCCTACACGATTCTCTAATGTTACTTTTTCAGAAGACCCATTGCCTACTATTAATACCTTAAGAGAAGAAGGGATAAGTGGCTGGATTTTGAGTCAACAATATGGTGGAAATACGGCCAATACTGAATTTGAGGTATTAACAGG
>JAEZKI010000262.1 GCA_023415525.1 Bacillota bacterium
GTAAAGTACAAACAGATGAAATCTTATTAAGCCTTGCTAGAAATTGTTCTTTCCAAGGACAACGTGAAATTGGAAGTTTTATGAAATTAGATGAAAAAGCTATTTATGAAATTTATAAAGGGGCAAATGTATGAAACTTTGTATTTTAGATGCAGCTACTTTGGGAAAAGATATTGATCTTACCCCTATCACAACATGTGGTGAAGTAGTTAGCTATGATTTAACAGCTCCTGAAGAAATAGCAGAACGTGTAAAAGATGTAGAAGTTATTATTACCAACAAGGTTCTTTTAAATGAAAGTAATTTAAAAGAAGCAGCCAAGTTAAAACTTATTGCATTAACAGCTACAGGTTATAATAATATTGATATTCATTATGCCAAACAAAGAGGAATAGGCGTTGTCAATGTAGCAGGCTATTCAACTCAGAGTGTGGCGCAACATACTTTTGCCATGCTCTTTTATTTAATGGAGCAGCTTAGAAACTATGATGAGTATGTAAAGAGTAAGTGCTATGCAGCGCATAGTTCGTTTACCTATATTGCATGGCCTTTTCATGAGTTAACAGATAAGACATGGGGAATTATTGGACTAGGGGCTATAGGAAAAAAAGTAGCTCAGATTGCAACAGCCTTTGGTGCTAAAGTTATTTATTATTCTACCTCAGGGAATCATGAAGAGGAGGGCTATAAGCGTGCAGAGCTGACTTCACTTCTTCAGGAGAGTGACATTCTATCTATTCATGCCCCTTTTAATGAGAAAACTAAAAATTTGATAAGTTACGAGCAGCTTTCAAAAATGAAAAAAGAGGCCATTTTACTTAATCTAGGGAGAGGTGGCATTATAGACGAAGAGGATTTAGCAAGGGCATTGAATGAAGGAAAAATAGCTGCAGTAGGTTTGGATGTCTTAGAAAAAGAACCCATTGATAAAGATAATCCTCTTTTTAAAGTCCAAGAGATGCATAAGCTTCTGATTACACCTCATATTGCATGGGCCAGTATAGAAGCTCGAAAGAGACTGATTCATGAGATCGTGTGGAATATAGAGGCTTACTTCAAAGGTGAAAAAAGAAATCGTATTATTTAAGAAATTTTTAATGGAATAGAAAATTTTAAAAAGCAATGGACCAATCTTTAGTGTCTATTGCTTTTTTATGTTAATCAATTTAAAAGTTTATGTAAATTTAAAAAAGTATAATTATAGATGAATACTGCAAGAAAAAAATTAAAGCAATCAAAATAAAAGACGTAAATAGTCGCAAAAAGAGGCAAAATAGCATTATTTCGGGTTCATAAGATGAAAAAATAAATAAAATGCAAGTACACCTTGCAAAATGACATAAAATGTTATATTATGTAAATTAGTTCAGCATCACTGAAATTTAAAGAGCTTTACAAAGAATTGACTAAAAGGAGGAGGGTACATGTTTAAATATACCTTGAAGCGGATTTGTTCTATGTTTATAACTTTATTTATTATTGCAACGGCTACATTTTTTCTCATGCATTCTATACCAGGAGGCCCTTTTACAAGAGAACGTGTATTACCACCAGAAGTAGAGAAGGCGCTTAATGAGAAATTTAATTTAGATGCACCTCTTTGGAAGCAGTATGTAGACTATCTAGGAGATGTTGCCCAAGGAGATTTAGGTCCTTCTTTTCAAAAAACAGGAGTAAGGGTAAATGATATGATTGGTCAAGGCTTTCCTGTTTCTGCTAAAGTGGGGTTATTAGCTGTCTTTTTTGTTTTACTTATTGGTATTCCTATTGGAATTGTTTCAGCCCTTAAGCAAAATACAGCCATTGATTATATGGTTATGGTGATTGCCACCATTGGTGTGACCATTCCAAGTTTCGTAATAGGTGCTTTCATTATGTATGTATTTGGAGAAAAACTAGGCATTATTCCAGCAGGTGGGCTTGCAAGCTGGAAAGGGTATATTGGGCCTGTTATTGCACTGGCAGGTTTTTCTGTTGCATTTGTAACACGTTTGATGCGCTCTAGTATGCTGGAGGTATTAAGGCAAGATTATATACGAACAGCCAGGGCCAATGGATTAAGTAAGATTAGTGTAATAGGTAAACATGCTCTTAAAAATGCGTTAATTCCCGTAGTCACTTATGTAGGTCCTATGGTAGCCAGTATTTTAACAGGTTCTTTTGTAGTAGAAAAAATCTTTGCGATTCCAGGAATGGGAAAATACTTTGTAGAGAGTGTAGGGAATCGTGATTACACCGTTATTATGGGAATGACTTTATTTTATGCAGCAATTTATGTGGTGATGGTTTTTGTTGTAGATATTTCCTACGCCTTGATTGATCCACGGATTAAATTACAAGATTAGGAGGTTGAAGGATGGAAAGTAATAAAGAATGGGAATTAGTCAATCATGCAGTAAAACAAGAAAAGGAAGCAATAAGGCCTAGTCTTACTTATTGGCAAGATGCATGGAGAAGACTTCGCAAAAACACTTTAGCAATGCTTGGTTTTATAGCAATTATTTTAATCGTACTTGTGGCTATATTAGGACCATTATTTTCTGAAGTAAGCTACTCCGATCAAGTTCTAGAGCTTGCCAATATTCCACCGCGTTTTGAACGGGTCGATATAGGAAATGGCCATTATGTTTATGTACATAAAGAATATAAACTCATTGAAGTCTCAGAAGAGGGTAAAATTCTTCAAGCGGCTCAAAAGATAAAAGAGGACAAAGTTGGACGAAAAGTAACTTATGAAATAGGTGACAAAGAAGTTGTTCTCGATTATTCTGGGGCCAAAAAGAAAAAGAAAACCGAACAAAATCCTTCTGAAGAAGGAAGTAAATATAAAATTTTGGTAGAAGGCCAACAAGTAGACTTAAGTAATAGTAAAAAAGTATTTAATAGAAGCTATTTATTAGGGACAGATGGTATGGGAAGAGATGTCTGGATTCGTATTCTTTATGGGGCACGTATCTCCCTAATGGTAGGTCTTATTGCTTCCCTTGTTAATTTACTGATTGGGATTATTTATGGTGGAATTGCAGGATATGAAGGGGGACGCGTTGATAATATTATGATGCGTATTGTGGATATTATTAATTCCATTCCTTCTTTACTCATTGTTATTTTATTAATGGTCGTTATTGGACCAGGACTTCAAACCATTATTATGACCATTGGTCTTATTTATTGGGTAAGTATGGCCCGTCTAGTAAGAGGACAAGTGCTGAGTTTAAAGGAACAAGAGTTTGTTCTAGCAGCTAAGGCACTAGGTGTTTCTAAGACACGCATTATTTTAAAGCATCTTATTCCGAATGCAATGGGACCTATTATCGTCTCTCTGACAATGAGTATTCCAAGTGCTATTTTTACAGAAGCTTTTTTAAGCTTTATTGGTTTAGGCGTATCAGCACCAGAAGCTTCATGGGGAACATTGGCTAATGAAGCCCTAGGCGTGATTCGTTCTTATCCTTATCAATTAGTGGCACCTGCTGTAGCCATTGCACTAACTATGTTTGCATTTAATTTCTTAGGAGATGGTCTAAGAGATGCGCTTGACCCGAGATTACGTAAATAAAAGGAGAGGTAGAAGAAGATGAACCGAGAAAAATTGCTAGAAGTAAAGAACTTAAAAACGTCCTTTTTTACCCATCTTGGAGAGGTACAATCTGTACGCGATGTAAGTTTTGAACTATATAAAGGTGAGGTATTAGGC
>JAEZKI010000293.1 GCA_023415525.1 Bacillota bacterium
TATTCATATAGTAAAAATATGTCCTATAAAAAATACATACTAGGAGGATTTATAATGAAATTAAAATCAGATTCAAAAGCTAAAATAACTTATAGATGTGTTGGAAATAAAAGCAGTAGCCATACACTTCTATTTATTCATGGTGCAGGGGGGATCTCTGAATCTTTACTTGATTTAGCCTTACATTTTAAAAATTATAATTGCATATTGGTAGATTTACCAGGGCATGGTCAATCCACCGCGAAGACTCCAAGTTCGGTTACGGGTTATGTGGATGCTTTAGAAAAATTTATAACCTCTGAAAAAGATTTATTCAAAAATGATATTACATGTATTGGTCATTCTATGGGGGGCATGATTACTATGAATTTGGCTCTTCGTAAAATCCCAACCCTTAAGCGAATAGTCATCCTTAATTCTTCTGCTAAGTTTAATTTAAATCAGAAGTTTATAAATAAAATTCACAAGGGCGTCCTTGATAAAGTATATTTATTCAAAGCAAGTGGTTCATACTTCCATCCAAGAACCTATAAATTCTTCTTATCTAGTTTAAAAACCTTATCTGATGATGTGATGATCAAAGACTTTAAGCTGATAGAACCCTTTTCTTTAAAAGACCAAATTAAGGATATCTCACTACCCACACTTATTGTCACTGGTGAAAAGGAAATACTGGCTACTGCCGAAGATTCAAAATTTATACACGCAAACATCAAAGGTTCAGAACTGGAAATCATGCCAAAATTAGCACATTTACTTCCCATTATAGCTCATGAAAAACTTTCTGAAAGAATTTTGGAATTTCTAAGTAAATGATCTCTTGTAAAATAAGCAGATAACAAGGTACCTATTTAGTATATAGCTTTAGAGATACACTACCTAAAATAGATTTTTTCAAAAAAGATGCTCACCTAATTGTATTAGGAAAGCATCTTTTTTATTAATTCTCCTATCTATTCAGCTACTCCTTCACACTGTAGTTTGATATTTTTCTGTGTTTTGCGTAGCATAATAAATGCCAAAATGGCCACAAGAACTGAGGTTCCTGTCATATTCAACCACATACCATTAAGTCCTAAGGGCCAAAGTACTACAATCATCAAAACCGGAAACACCATTGCACTTGTAACAGAAAGAATAGATGCGGGTAGTGGCTTTTCAATTGCAGTATAGAAGCCTTGTACCACAAAGCTAAACCAACGTACCAAAAAGGCAAGGCAAAATAGTTTTAGTGCACGACTTGACATAGTGAGTAATTCAGTATCTGCCGCATCAATAAACATTTTTGCAATGGGTTCAGAAAAGAAAAACATGATGGCGGTTGCCACTAATGAAACAAAGGCACTGGCAATAAACACACATTTTGCAATGGATTTGACACGAGCAAAAGATTTGGCTCCCCAGTTATATCCGATTGCAGGTTGTAAAGAATCACTCATTCCATAGAGTAAAGGCTGAATCATATCACCAGCGTACATCAATACACCATATGTTGCAACGGCGACTGTTCCTCCAAGATTTAAAAGTGCTATATTCATCACGATAGAGGTAAGACGTCCAGCAATATTGCTGAGAAATGCCGGACAACCACAAGTAACTATTTCTTTTACTATTTTTCTTGAAAAGTGAGGTCTACAAAAACGAAGTAGCGTCTTTTTACGTACAAATGGAGACAATGCAATTAATGCACAAACAAACATACTTGCACTAGCTGCCAAAGCTGAACCTACGACACCTACCTTTAGGATCACAATAAAAAAGAACAACAATACAATGGTAAGTAAAGACATAAAAATATTGAGGAACATGCTTCCACGAATAAATCCACAGATACGAAGATAGTTATCCATAGCAAAAACAAGGGTGCAGAAAGGTCCACAGATGGCGTAGGCACGAATATATTGTACTGCCAGATTGGCAATCTCATTATCTGCTCCCATAAGTTGAAGAAGTGCGGGTGAAGCAAAATACATGAAAATACCCATAATAACTGCTGCAATAAAAATCATAATAATAGAACAGGTAAATATATTATTTGCTTTTTTTACCTCTTTTCTTCCTAGAGAAATAGAAATGGGTACAGATGAACCCACACCAATCAAATCAGCAAGGGAGAAATTGATGAGAACAAAGGGAATGGCCAGATTAATGGCTGCAAAAGATGTTCCCCCGAGATAATGACCTATAAATATGCCTTCAAGTATGATATAAATAGTGGCTGCAGACATACTAATCATGCCAGGGATTGCAGCCATAAAAAATAATCGAACAGGCGATACTTTCGTAAATAAATCTTTCGAGTCCATACTCTTATTAAAACCTCCTTTGTAATGTATCATTCCACTCTTGAAATGACTACTTAAAAAGTATTTTATATAAAAATAACGCTCGGCTATTCTAATAATAGCCGAGCACACGTGACATCTTCTCTAATCAAAGACTTGTATTAGTCTCGTGCATTATGCTACATAATCTTCGACAAACAAACTCATTATCCAAACGAAACCATTAAATTTTTAAAATCTCAGCTTTTAGAAGAGAAATATGTTTTTCCGCTGTGGCAAGCAAATGACCCTGTTCATCTTTATTAAGCCCATTAAAGGAACTATTTTCTGCTTGAATCAATGGCACAACAAGCTTGGCTGCCAATTCTTTTCCTGAAGAAGTTAAGTAAATACGTTTACTCTTTCTATTGCCGGAGGCAAAAACAAGTTCAACCAAACCATTCTTCTCCATGCTTTTAAGGGCAGAGTTTATGGTTTGCGGTGGATAAGACCATTCATCACAAAGCTCCTTTTGTGTATAGCTCCCCTCATACGTATAAATGGAATACAAAAGCCAAAGGGTGGTTGGTGATATTCCCTGAGAAGCAGCGTAACTCCCATATATACTATCAAGTTCTCTATATATTCGATTAAAAGCTATCAACTGTTCTGAACAAGCTATCTTCATATTATGCCTCTTTTCTCCGAACCTGGGTAAACACCAGTATACTCCGAACTCGGATAATTGTCAACAAAAGCACTGCTTCCCACTCTAATTTCAATTTTCATACTCACTAAAGCCTAGTAGATCATGTTATTTTCTTAGGCCATAGGAATGGAAAACTGCTCGATCCTTATGTCATTGTCTTCAATTTTTAGAATAGCCCACGTAATAGGCAGACCAAACCGTCTTTTGCCACAACTTCCCGGATTTAACCACCAGGTCCTTCCTACTTTTTCACAATGATATTTATGGGAATGACCATATATAACTAAATCCATCTCCTCTAAATCCTTACTAATCTCCTTCTTGTTATGAATAAGAAGAATCTTTTTGCCCGCTAGTGTAAAAACTTTTTCCTCTTCTAAAAGCTCTGCCCATTCTCCCTTATCATTATTTCCTCGTACCACATAAAGAGGGGCAAGTTTTTCTAAGATTTCTAGTATTTGAGGCTTATTAATGTCTCCTCCATGAATAATAACCTCACAGTCCTTTAAGCTTTCTAAAACTTCCTCCCTTAAGAGGCCATGGGTATCTGAGATAACTCCTATTTTCATAAGTTCTTATCCTTTCTTTAGTCTATTGCTTCAGCCTTTTTCTAAAAGTTTCTTCCTTTAGGCCATCTTTTTCCTCTACATTTTTTTGCAATACTTCTAGTGTTTAATCTCATTAAGTTCATGATGTAGCTTTAGCAAGTTCCATAAAAAAATACCACTTTTAAAGTGGCATTTCTATAGTCTCTTTCTATTAGTCTACCTTTATTCTATAATAGCTTTCACGAGCTATTACAAGGGCATCTGAAACTTGAAGACCTATAACAGGCATAGGCACTAATATAGCACTTTTTACTTCTTCAAAGCTAGCCCCTAATTCTTTTGCCCTTGTCACATGAAAAGGCAGCCCCCCATACGTTTTTGTTGCTGTTAATACAGATAAGTAGGCTAATTCATGAACTTTAGGCTCCAAAGCACTTTTTTGGGCTAATACTTGTACTGCTCCCATAAAAGCCATTCCTACCCCTTCTGTCTCTTCCATAAACATTTGAAAACCTGTGGTTACTTCTTTCATTTTTATCCTATCCTTTCATTTTTGTACTTCACTTATAAAGATGCACAAAAATAGGCTAAGATACGTTTTAAAGACATTTTTCTTGAAAACTATTAATTACTTTTTGATACCACTCGGAAGAAGGTTTCTTTTCTGGCATATGACTATATAAATAGTAGATTTTACTACGTATTACAGGGTCATAATCATATCCCTTTTCCTTATAGTTTAAGTTTTCCACAAGTTTCCTTGTTTGCTGTTGCAAGTCTTCTCGATTTTGGGAAAAGCTTAACCACGCCTGACATTTACAAGGATTTTCTTCTCTTAAGATAGCACAGTGATCTGCAAAAAAGGAATCAATATTCATTCTAGCACGATAGAGTACTCCTTTAGCTGCTGATTTTGTAAGACCTAAAAGATCAGCCACTTCCTCTATAGAAACACCAAACATATCCACCAAAGAAAAGGCAATGCGCTGCCGTAAATTTAAGCGTCTTACCATGGCTAAGAAGCAACCATTTTGTAAGTCTTTAACAGCGTCTGCCACAATAATCTCCTCCTCCAGTGGGGGCTCTTGACTCACCAAAAGCTTCCCCTCTTCTTCTAGCTGCTCTATTTCCTCTGTAGGTTCTTCAAGCTTTTTTTCTTTCTTACGCCTACTCATAAGAAATTGGTGATAACAAATTGTCCTTAAC
>JAEZKI010000310.1 GCA_023415525.1 Bacillota bacterium
CAGGTATAACCCATCATCCGTTCTATGGCTACACCCTCAACTACATAATAACCTTCATCTGCCTTAGTCACTGTAAATGGACCATCCTCTGCAAGGCTTTCTTCTTCAAATTCAGGTTCAAAAATTATGGTCTGGTCTGGGACCTTCTCTAATAGTAAGGCAATTTCTTTTAATAAATCTTGTAGATTTTGATTGCCTGCTGCTGAAATAGGAATCACTTGAATGCCTTGAGGTTCAAAAGCTGCTTTTAAACGCTCTAGATTTTCTTCATATCCCCCTATATCGGTTTTATTGGCGGCAATAATTTGAGGCTTATTCTTTAAAATATCCTCGTTATAGAGTTGAATTTCTTTTTGGATCGTATAAATATCTTTTACAGGATCACGGCCTTCTGTGCCTGCAACATCGACAACATGTACAAGAACCTTTGTACGTTCCACATGGCGTAAAAAGGAATGTCCTAAACCAATCCCCTCTGAAGCCCCTTCAATAAGCCCAGGAATATCTGCCATGACATATTGTTTACCATATGAATTGGTAATAACCCCTAGATTAGGTGCCAAAGTAGTAAAATGATAGTTAGCTATTTTAGGCTGAGCATTACTTACCATAGAAAGTAATGTGGACTTTCCTACGTTAGGATAGCCTACAAGACCTACATCTGCGATCATCTTAAGTTCTAGAATAATCCAGTATTCCTTAGCAGGCTGACCTTTCTCCGAATAGCGAGGGGCTTGACGCGTGGCTGTGGCAAAGTGTTGATTACCACGGCCACCACGGCCACCACTAAAAACAATTTCCTTTTGGTCTACTCCATGCAAGTCTGTAATAACTTTGCCTGTTTCTGCCTCACGAATAATAGTACCTTGTGGTACACGAATGATTAAATCTTGCCCATCCTTACCATGGCAGCGTTTCTTGCCTCCATCTTCACCATTCTCAGCTTTATAATGACGATTATGTCTAAAGGCCATTAAGGTATTAACACCTGGGTCTACTTCAAAAATGACATGACCCCCACGTCCTCCGTCTCCACCATCTGGCCCGCCGTTAGGAACATATTTTTCACGTCTAAAGGAAACGTGACCATCGCCACCTTTGCCTGATTTAACAAATATTTTAACTTTATCTACAAACACAGTATCACTCCTTTCTTTCCTTAGTTTGTACATAAAAAGAAGGTTTCAAACTAAAGTTGAAACCTTCTAAGAGTCTTTATGCTTCTTGTGCAACTGGGTATACAGAAACTTGTTTCTTGTCTCTACCTTTGCGTTCAAATTTAACATGACCATCTACTAATGCAAATAACGTGTCATCTCCGCCACGTCCTACATTTTCACCTGGATGAATTTTTGTTCCTCTTTGACGGTAAAGAATATTACCAGCTTTTACAAATTGTCCATCTGCTCTTTTTGCGCCTAAACGTTTTGATTCAGAGTCACGACCATTTTTAGTTGATCCTACCCCTTTTTTATGAGCAAAAAACTGAAGGTCTAAACGTAACATATAATTCACCTCCTATTTAGTTCTAATTTGAATATATTTTTCTCCGTACGTTTCTTGAATAGTCCTAAGACCTAATATCATACTTTTTAGAAGTAATTCAGAGTCTTCTTCATAACGCCCTAACTTGCGATTAGGAAAAACAATATCAAAAAGACCTTTTGTTGAATCTACACCTAATTCCTCGTAAGGCTCTTTGGTATATAATTCAATGGCATTCACCGTATTGATTGTTAACATACTAATAGCTGCACATACGACATCCTCACCATGTTGAGCATAGCCAGCATGTCCATGTACTTTGAATCGCCAAAGTATGTCACCCTTATAATACAAAGTTACCTTTGTCATAGTGCTTAAGCTTCAATAGCTGTAATAGTAACTTTTGTAAAAGGTTGACGATGACCACGTTTTTTGTGGTAAGTTTTTTTAGATTTATATTTGTATACGATAATTTTTTTACCTTTGCCATCGCCTACAACATCTGCTTTAACTGTTGCACCACTTACAAATGGAGTACCAACTGTTAAAGAATCTTCTTTACCAACAACTAATACATTGTCAAATACAACTGCTTCACCTGCAGCTACATTTAATTTTTCAACACAAATGCTGTCTCCAACTTGAACTTTGTATTGTTTGCCACCTGTTTCAATAATTGCGTACATTTGTACACCTCCTTAAACCGAAAACTCGCCGAATACGGTACACTCTTCTAAGAAGACTGTTTGAGAACCTCTTCGTGCGGCTTAAAACACTTAAACAGTCTAGCATAGTTCATTCACACTGTCAATATTTAAAAGGGATAAAATTGACATAAAAAGGAGTTTTCTTGAAGATGTTTTACTTTTTCAAAAGATACTGTCATAGAGTAGGTCTCTTCCAACTGTGCAAAGAGATCATTTTCTTTTAAAAAGGTATAGATCTTCTCCCCACAACGCACATACATTTGGTGTTGTGTTGTTTGTCTAGAAACTTCCTTTATTTTTTGTTCTAGCTTAAAACCTTGATAAAGGGCGTTATCCTTTCCCTCTCTGTTTCCACATACTGGACAAGGTTCTAAAAGCTTTTGTCCTATACTTAAGTATTTTTTACTACGTGCACACTGTAAAAGGCCTAATTCTGTGAGAGGATAGACAATGGTTTTCTTTTCACCATAGCTTTCTAAGATTTTTTTGGCATAGCTATAAACTTCTTCACACTCTTCATTGCTAGGCATTTCTACTAAATCCATTATGATAATTCCTGATAAATTGCGTCTTAAAACTTGAAGTAAACCTTCTCGTATAGCCTGTTTATTAAGCTCCAAAATGGCCTTTCTTGAATTTTTAGAAACAACAGCTTTGGCACTATTTACATCTATAACCGTCATGGCTTCTGTCGGTTCAATGACAATGTTCCCGCCATTTTTAAGCCAAATCTTTCTTTCAAAAAGCTTATCCCATTCTTTTTGAATGCTATAAACGAAAAAAAGATTTTCTTTTTCTGTATAGTGTTTAAATTGAATATTATCTTCGCCATAACCATAATCTGCACACTCTTTTTTTAGAACTTCTAAATAGGCTATATCATCACACACAATAGTGATTTCATCCTTTAAAGTAAGCTTACTCAATACCCATTCTATAGGTATAGGAAGTTCTTCATATAAGGTGCTTCCTTTGGATAAATAGTCTTTGCTTTGCATAAAGGTATCTACTTTTTGTATTAAGAATTTAACTTCCTGTTCAAAATCTTCTTCTGAGCAAGACATGGCTTCTGTACGAATAATAAAGCCATAGGACCGATCACATAGAGCTTGTACTTTTTCTCTTAAAGTCCCACGCAATATAGGATTCTTTATTTTCTTAGATAAGCTAATGCCTGGTTCAAAAGGTAGACAAACGGCATAACGCCCTTGTATCGAAACTTTCGCCGTCAACTTATTCCCCTTTGCTCCTTTATTAAGACCAGTAATTTGTATAGGAAGCCTGAGTCCCTGTTTTAACTTCTCCTTATAGTACTCTGGAATTTGTGTTAAATGCAAAAGACCTTTTTTTTCTTCCCCATAATCTACAAAAGCAGCATTTAAATTTTTAATAATCTGTTCTACCTGTCCTACTATGATCTTATTTTGTAAATCAGGTTCAAAAGGCGAATCAATATACGTAGAAATAAGCTCTCCTTCTTGAAGGAAAGCTAATCGGGTAAGTATTTTATTCTTCTCAATTAAAATAGTTTTTTTCATCTTATCTCCCATAATACTCTAAAGGAATATAAGTCTCCTCATAAGTATAGAGTTCTTCTCTTCTCATCTCAAAGAAGTAGTCCTCTGGATATTCTTTTAAAATAGCCTTTAAAACAAGCTCAGGCTTAAGGTTGGCTTCACTTCCTGCTAACACCTTTAAATTTAAAACAAAAAAGTCTTCCTCTTCCTTAAGCTCTGCACCTAGAAGCATGGGCTTGATATCAACTTCTTTTATTCCTTTTTTGGCTACTTTCTCTACCAATAAGGTAGGCTTTTCTAATGCCTCCTGAATGCCCTCATAAGTCATATGAGGAAAATCTTTTTTAGGAATAATCACCTTATAGTCCGCTGCTTTGACTAAACTCATCAAAGAATCTTTTTTATCTGGTGCAATAAAAGCTTCTATAATGGTAATCCCATCCACTAAAATAGCATTGAGTTGATTCTTAATGTCCTCAGGATTTACATCTTTCTCTGTAATTAGGTCTAAATACTCCCCACAGCTGCTCATTCCTACTGCTAAAGGTAGCGCAAAATAAATGAGTGAATGGGGACTAAACCCTTGTGAATAAGCTACAGGAATTTTTGCAACTTTGATGGCACGTTGGAATAGACGTACCGTATCTAAATGACCTACAAATTTAACAGGTCCCTCTTTTGTAAATTTCAATCTAATTTTCATGGCATACTCCTTTTCCTAGCTTATTGGCACCACACCCTGAACATCTCTCACGACAGTTAGGTGTAGTTGCTGCGGCCTTGG
>JAEZKI010000389.1 GCA_023415525.1 Bacillota bacterium
TCAAGGATTTTAAATGGCGAAACTTGATGCCCTTTCCTTATGCTATTTTGCAGAAGGTATTAAAGGTAGGTATCCCTTCGGCATTAGAACAACTTTCTTGGCAAGGGTCTCAGCTTATATTGATTTACTTTATTAATGCTATTAGTGATACAGCCCTTACGACTAGGGCCTATATTATGACCATTGCCTGTTTCTCTAGTGCCTTTGCATACGCTATTGCACAAGGGACAGCTATTAATATAGGACATTTAGTAGGAGATGACAAAAAAGAAGGGGCCTATAAGCTTTGCTTGAGTTCACTTAAAATAGGGGTACTATTTTCTATAGGCTTTAGTGCACTCTTCTATCTAAATGGACGAAGTATTTTAGGCTTTTTTACAGAGAATAAGGAAGTTATTACGCTAGGAATGAGTATTTTATTAGTAGATGTGTTTCTAGAGCCAGGAAGAGCTTTTAATTTAGTAGTCATTGATGCATTAAGAGCAGCAGGTGATGTAAAATTCCCCGTACAAGTAGGGATTTGTTCTATGTGGCTAGTGGGAGTAGGTGTAGCTTGGATACTGGGAATAGGTTGTGAGTTAGGCTTAGTAGGCATATGGATTGCTCTGGCGATGGATGAATGGCTTAGAGGGCTTCTTATGTTAGTGAGATGGCGTGGTAAAAAGTGGATTAATATGGACTTTGTACATAAAGGAATGGGAGAAATAGGGGCCTAGTGTATAAAATTTGTTTTTCTGATACATACTCTAAAAAATTCCAAAAAAGGAGTAGAAGCTAATGAAAAACAAAATAGAAAAGCAAGGCAAAAATAAGGAAAAATTATTTGATGCCTTATCACCAGACGAAAAGATGAAATTAGAGATTGCAGAAGAACTAGGACTTTTAAGCAAAGTCCAGTCAGGTGGTTGGAAAAGCTTATCAGCTAAGGAAACAGGCCGAATTGGTGGCCTTATGACCAAGAAAAAACGTGAGCTGAATAAGAAAGAAACGGAGTTTTAAAAAAGTTTAGCTGGCAATAGGTTTTGAATAAGTGAATGAGAAAGTGAGACAAAGTACAAAGTCTCACTTTTTTTCTTTAAAAGAAAGAAGACTGAGAAGTTAGCCTTTTAGTTTTTTTAGCGTATACTTAAAAGTTTTTATAGCCTAGAAAGTGTCAAAAGAGATAGAAAAAGAGTAGGGATAAAGGCATTTTAAGACTTAATAGCACATTAAGGGACATCATAACATACAATATTATAGCTTACTTACGGAGTAAGAGAGGCAATAATAAGAGGACTTGTGGGCGAAGTGAGTGTTATGAAGGGGGAGAAAGTATGAGCGTTATGTTGAATAATAAAGAGTATTGGGGAAGGAGTCGTAAGAAAAGGATAAAACATCACTACCATTATAATGATGAAATGTACGACAGATGTGAGTGTGGATGTTGTTGCTGTAGGGGGCCAGAAGGCCCCACAGGACCAAAAGGCGCTCCAGGACCAGTAGGACCTCCAGGACCAGTAGGACCTCCAAGTAAAGCAAAGCTTATTTCTATTCAAGCTGAAGTAACTAAAGGAGCTAAGCAGCTTATTAATAACGATGACAATATTATGTTTGATAGGGTTATTGGAAATATGACTGACGTAATGACTTATGATAATCTTACAGGAGAGGCTACTTTTCATTTAAAAGGAAATTATATGATTATGTGGTGGGCAAATATATCTGGAGCACTAGGTGTAGGCAACATACAAATGGGAGTTCTTTCAAATCCTGCAAGTCCAGTAGGGTATATAGCAAGTATGATGCCAAGTACTTCAGGTCAAATTATGGGACAATGCACACTTGAAATTCAGACAATTCCTACAGTAGTAAGCCTAAAGAATAAAAGTGGTGGAGCCATTCAATTAGCAGACTTACCTGTCCAAGTCAACTTAATAGTGAATTATATTGGAGGTGAGGATAGTGAGTAATGCGATTATGCAATTAGAATTAATAAACGAGCAGAGTATGACGTATAGTCAAGATCAAGGGGTTATCTTTGATACCCTAGTTTCTCCACCTACCTCAGCTATAAGCTATGATACGGAGACAGGGGTGATTACACTCAATGAGCGTGGCACCTATCATATTAACTGGTGGATTGCTACCGAATCAGTAGTGGGAGAGAAACGTACTTTAGATTTTTCACTTATAACTTCAACGGGGCAAAAAATAGAAGCAGATTCACCTAATGCAACGACGCAATTAACAGGAATAGGCAATATTCAAGTAGAAAGCACACCGATTACAGTAAAACTGGTGAATACCGGGAACAATACAGTAACATTAGGGGTATATTCAACACCTCAAGCAGCACTCTATATTGTACAGATTAAAGAAGCTGTAGCCCCAGTTGGGATATGGCAATCCGCAGGACTCTATATGCTTAATAAAGAGCCTCAAGCAGGAGTGGAGACGACCATACCATCAGGAGGCCTTATTCCCTTTGATAATATGAGAGAAAGTTTTAATGGAGTTACTTATAGCAATGGGCAGGTGCATATTACTTCAACGGGTTACTATTTATTTAACTGGCAAGTGATTGGACGACCAAGTGAGACAGGTAAAAATATCATTTTACAACTAGAAGATACCCTCCTTATTCCAGAAGTTTATGGTAAAAGTGCTTCAGTGTCCAATGATTATGAGAGTATAATAGGAAATGCCCTCGTCTTAGTAGAGAGTATTCCTTTAGCAGGAAGTAAGGACTTTCAACTTGTTAATCGCTCAAGTGGGGCGATTACTTTAGCAAGTGCCTACAATACGGAAGGCGACTTAAGTATTCATTATAGTGGGGCCTTAACAGCTCTTAAGATTGGGGACTTGTATTGGTCATAAGATAAATTTATAAGATAAATCAATTTTAAAGTGCCTCTTCAACCTTTTTAAAGGTATATAAGAGGCACTTTTGTTTTAAAGTCGCCAGTAAAGATAACCTAAGTTTTGGGCAAGCTGCTTATCATAGATGCCTTTAATGTCCACCAAAATAGGGGGCTGTATAGGCTCCCGCTTAGGGTTGTAAAGAGGAAGAAAGCTCTCTAAAGCTAAGGATTTAAAATAGTTATGTTTGACAGCTACAATGAGGGCATCTAAATCTTGAAGTTCATCATAGGTACAGAGACTGAAGGGATAGTGACTGGCCACCTCATCAACATCTGTTACAGGGTCCACAATAAAAGTGGTGATGCCATAACTATGGAGAGTGGTTAAAATATCTACAACTTTAGAATTACGCGTATCTGGACAGTTCTCTTTGAAGGTTATACCGAGGAGTCCTACACGTGCCCCTTTGACAAGGCGATTACTTTCGATGAGCAATCGAATCACTTTTCCCCCTATATAGTGGCCCATTTCATTATTTAAGGCTCTGCCTGCCAAGATGATTTTAGAAGTATAGCCCATCTGGCTAGCGCGATAAGTCAAATAGTAAGGGTCTACGCCAATACAATGGCCTCCTACGAGACCAGGGGAGAAGGGAAGAAAATTCCATTTGGTAGAAGCAGCCTTTATGACCTCCAGTGTATCCAAATTTAAATGCTCAAAAATAAGGGACAGTTCATTCATAAAGGCGATATTAATATCTCTTTGAGCATTTTCAATAACTTTGGCAGCTTCTGCCACTTTAATAGAGCTAGCACGGTAAACACCAGCTTGGATAACTAGCTCATAGACCTTAGCAATGGTATCAAGACTTTCAGCATCCATTCCAGAAACAATTTTAGTGATTTTTTCTACGGTATGATTTTTATCCCCAGGATTCACTCTTTCTGGAGAATAACCGATTTTAAAGTCTTTGCCACCTTTAAGTCCAGAAGCTTTTTCAAGTATAGGAAGACAAACCTCTTCCGTCACACCAGGGAAAACAGTTGACTCGTAAACCACTAGACTACCAGGTTGTAAATAGTTACCTAGCGTTTCAGAAGCTTTTATAAGGGGAGTGAGATCAGGGG
>JAEZKI010000131.1 GCA_023415525.1 Bacillota bacterium
TACTATTATTAATAGCATTATATTATCACTCGTTTTTATTGTCAATATATTTTAAATATTTTATAGCTTTTTTTTGTAGCGTATAACTAGACCTGACTTAAATTACTTTTAAACCTTTCTTTTATAATTTTTTAAATTTCTCCACCTCACCTCTTAGTGCCTCTGCAATTTCTCTACTACTATCCATTTTCCTAGAAATATTATTCATATTTTCAACTAATACACTGGTATTGTCAGCTGAATGCGTTACACCTTTAGCACCCTCTTCTACAGCGCTATTAATTCCTTCGATAGCCTCAATGATCTCACTTACTAAATGCTTTAAGTGATCTGCCTTTGAGCTGAAGTTTTCTATCGTATGATTTACCATTGACGCATCTTCACTATACTTCTTACCTGCTGTTACAAAATGGTCATAGTCTGGTAAAATCGTACTGTCGATATAATTTGTAATGGCTTGTACATGTGTAATAAGCTGCTGTACAACCGCTATGACCATATTGTTAATCTCTTGAATATTGTTAGCTGTTTCTTTACTTGAGTCTGCCAATTTTCTAATTTCATCCGCTACTACCGCAAAGCCTCTCCCTGCTTCTCCAGCTCGTGCTGCCTCAATAGATGCGTTTAATGCAAGTAAATTCGTTTGCCCTGATATTGAGAGAATATCCTCTGTTAGTTCTTGTATTTTCTCTACACGCTTACTTTCATTAATTGCCTCTTTAAGTGGTGTCATAATCTTACTAATAACATCCCTTGCAGACTCTTTACTTGCTTCTGCATTTTTTTCTAAGCCTCTTGCTCTATCTTGCATTTCCTCTGCATAACTTAATAGGTGGTTCGATTCAGTAGAAATCTCTTCTGCCCTCTCTCCTACATAATTCGTATTTTCATTAACTGTCACTATATTGGCAGCTAATTCTTCCATTGTTGCTGCTAATTCTTCCATTACTGCAGAAATATCGCAGGAGGCTTCTGTTGTTTTTCTTATATTATCGCCTACTGTAATGACTACTTGGTCTAAACTTTGGGCATTTACCGTCATGCCTTTAATTATTTTCTGTGAGGTTTCAAGGAATAAGTTAATCCCCTCTCCTAGCTGACCTATCTCATCCTTACTATTTACTAAAACCCGTTGTGTAAGGTCTCCTTTTCCTGATCTAATGTCATTTACAATGTCATTAATTTTTTGATTCATGCTAACAATTGGTTTGGCAACATATGTATAACTCAATAGGTTAACCAGATTTAATGCGATTACAATAACTATAACTACCCCTATTGCTATCATATTTCCTATATAAGTAGCATTTTGTCTCGCTATGGCTTCATCCATTCCACCGTAATTCGAGTCTAACATCTTATCAATCTGTAACGCACCTTCTCTTCCTAGTGGTTCTAATTCGTTATTAGCAATAGCGACTACTTTATCTATCTCTTGTTGATTACTATAAACTAATGCTTGATTAAAAGTTTGTTTATACTCTTTATAATTACTTAGGAATTGCTCATAAGCTTCTGTTTCTTCTCCTGAATCTAGAAGTGGTGTAAGTCGTTCACAATAATTTTCTATATTTTCATCTAACTTCTTAAATTCTTCCTCTAGTTCCTTTTTCACATTACTTTCTTCAGCTATATAATGTTCAAATATAATACGTTGCATACCTTCAAACTTCTGACTCATTTCTCCTAATATAAGGCAACTTGCTGCATAATTCTCTACAAGTTCATCACCCATATTCTTCATTATCTTTAACCCTTCCATACTTACTAGGCTTAAAATAAGTGAAACGACTGAGATAAGTATAATGGGGCCTAACATTTTAATTTTTACGCTTAAATTTCTCATTTTTACTCTCCCTCTCATTCTAGTTATTATTAAGTCCTTTTAATTATACCTTATTTTTACTAAAATAAAACATAATTTTACTTTTTTATACATTTTTTTACTTTAAATGGTTAATTGTAAAATTATTTTTAACATTATATCGTAAATTTCAAGAATTTTATTCTATAAAGTATATTATTTTTTATAAATTTTATTATTTCATTCAACACAAAAAATAAATAAAAAAAAGACACTTCTTCTCACAAGAATTAGCGTCAACCTATTCGATCATCCTCTAAGAAATACTAATTTATGTGGCTCCCTATCTTCATTAGGAAACTCAAAATCTACAAATCACCTCTTAAATAGACCTACACCATCTCTTCTAGATTTTGATATTATTACTGAATCGTGATATACTATATTAAAAACTAGGAGGATACAATGTTGGAAAATAATACGTATGATGAAGATGTAAAGCTATTTAAAAAAGTACTTTCTACAGAGGCAAGTAAATTATTATCTAGTGATGCTCTGACCATTGTTTATATGGGGCGCAGAACATGTCCATTTTGTCGTAAGTTTGCTAAAAAGTTAAATGGATTGGCTCATCAAATAAATTCATCTATTTATTATGTAGAGAGTGATAATCCATCAGATAGTGGAATAGACTCATTTAGAGAAAAATATAATATTGTAACTGTCCCAGGATTTATTGTTAGTAAAAATGGAAAGATTGATGTCCGTTGTGACTCTTCACTTCCAGAAAAACAACTATTAGATATGCTAAAATAAAAATTTCATCTGAATATATAATCTCGGAGCTGAGCACTTATTTATAAGTGGGCAGCTCCTTTTTATTATGAAAAATAAAATCTTATCTTTTATTTTTAAGGGCAATCATATCACCATATATAGGCGTTGGCATACCAAAGCCACCTGACACATCTACAATTTGACCTGTTGTATAGGCAGAATCATCACTTGCAAAATATAAAACTGTACCTGCAATCTCTTCGGGTGTACCCATACGTTTAATGGGTGTATGCTTTAAGAAAAATTCTTTAAATTCTTCTGTTAAATGATTCTTTACTGCTTCTGTTGCTGTCATC
>JAEZKI010000442.1 GCA_023415525.1 Bacillota bacterium
ACTTCCCTTAGAAACTTAAACCCTCAAGAAACCTACTATATTGATGCAGATAAAAAGGGGAGTGCCTGGCGAGGTTTTAGGCAGCAGTATAATGCTGAAAATAAGAACTATATAGCTACAGATGATCCCAATAAGGTACTGGCTCTTATGAAGGGAATTAGTGAGAAGACAGATCTTAAATATATCGTGATTGATACCTTAAATGGCATCATGGTGGGTGAAGAAATGAGAAGGTCAAAGGAAAAAACTTTTGATAAATGGGCTGATTTGGCTAGCTACATTTATAGTATTTTAGATGTGGTTTGTGAGCTAAGGGATAACCTTACTATCATCTATACAGCTCATAGTGAAACGGAACGGACTGAGGATGGCTATATGTGGACAAGGATGAAAACCACAGGGAAGAAGCTGAATAAATTGGTGCCCGAATCTAAGTTTAATGTAGTGCTATTGGCTAAGTGTAAGGATGGCAGACACATTTTTGAAACCCACAGTAACAATTCTACAGCTAAGACACCCTTTGGAGCCTTTGAAGAGGATGAGATAGAGAATGATATTGTTCCAGTGCTAAAAGTATTGGAGGAATATTAGGTGTTTAGATATACGGATAAGGAGATTAATCAAGTCTTAAAAAGTGCTGTAGTGGTGGTAGATACGAGGGAACAGAAGTGTAGCCATATTATAGACTACTTTGAAAGGAATAAGATTCTCTATTGTTATGAGAAGCTGGATGTAGGGGACTACACCTTGAAGGTAGAGCTGCCACATCTTCATAAACCATACTATTTACAAGGTATTTGTGTGGTAGAAAGAAAGGCAAACCTCGAAGAATTAAGCACCAATTTCACCAAAGGAAGAGAACGTATAGAAGCCGAGTTTCAAAGGGCAAAAGGAGCCATTTATTTACTCATAGAAGGGGCTAGTTATGAAGATTTACTTTTAGGTAACTATGACACAGGGTATGACAAAAAACGCTTTATGGCTACCCTTAAGGCCTTTGAAGCAAGGTATAAATTACGTACTACCTTTATGAAAGATAACACCTATAGTGGTGATTTTATTTATAAGACACTTATTTATCACTTAAGAGAACAACTTAAAAGAGGAGACATTTAATCATGAAGAAATGGAATGGATATGACACAGTAGAAGTATTTGGACAAAAGAGAAGATTGCCAGTAGGTAACTATGTGTGCAAGATACTAGGAGCTGAGGAAAAGGAGTATGGCTGGGGTTCAGTTCTACTCATTAGCTTTGATATAGCAGAAGGTGAATATAAAAACTTTTATAAAGAGCAATACGACAAGCAAACAGGACAAAAAGCATGGAAGGGTGTCTTTAGAGTAAATTGTCCTAAGGATAATGGTGATCCAAAGGATGAACAGGTGAAGAAGAACTTTAAGACCTTTATTCACCATGTAGAAAAAAGTAATACAGGGTATAAATGGGACTGGAATGAAACTTCTTTAAAAGGAAAGTTGGTAGGAGGAGTGTTTGGTGAGAAAGAGTATGAAGTAGATGGGAATACGGGCTTTTTTACAACCATTCGTTATACCACAGATATTAAAAGCCTTGATAAAATGACCACTCCTAAACCTTTAATGCTTAAAAGGGAAACAGGATTTAAAGAGAATGCAAGTTGGGAACAAGACGAGTCATTGCCTTTTTAAGAAGGTAGAAGATGAGTATAGGTATATTCCACAGGAATTAAAGCAGATGAAAAGATGGGTGACATATCGTCTCTATTGGGATGAGAAGCGTGGAAAGTATGATAAGAAGCCTTTTAATGCAAGGAGTGGAGGATTTGCCCAGAGCAATAATCCTAATACATGGAGTGATTATGATACAGCATTAAAAATTGTACATCTCTATGATGGCTTAGGATTTATGCTTGGAGATGGTATCTTTGGAGTGGATATTGATGGTGTAGAGCTTAATGATCCAGTTGTGAGAGAAACATTAACTACTTTAAATAGTTATGCCGAGGTCTCTCCTAGTGGCAAAGGTATTCATGTGATTTGTATAGGAAGTAAGCCACAAGGAGCTTGTAGAAAGGGGAACTTTGAGTGTTATGAAAAGGGCAGGTTCTTTACTGTAACAGGCAAGGTTATAAACCCTTACACAGAGTTAAGGGACTGCACCCACTCCATCCAAAGCCTTCACTCCAAGTATTTGGCAAGGCAAGAAAAAGAAATATTATCCACACCTACCCATTACAAGGGAGGCGAGCTTCTCTCTGATGGGGAGCTTCTTGAGAAGGCGAGTAGAAATGATAAGTTTAGTCAGCTTTACTACTCAGGGAGCTATTCAGGCGATGCTTCTAAGGATGATATGACGCTCATCAATATGCTCATTTTTTGGACTGGGGGGAATGCCTCTCAGATAGATAGGCTTTATAGAGGGAGTACCCTTATGAGACCTAAGTGGGATAGGAGACAAAGTGGCTCTACTTATGGGGCTATCACCATTAATAGGTGTTTAGCTTCCTATAAGGGGAGCTATTACAATAGCAATTATTATAGAAAGAAAGGAGAAGAATGTGAGACAAATACTATCAAAGTCAGATATTAACTATGAATGCAATGATAAAGGAACACCATATCGTATATGGGAAAACCTTGCTTTGTTGTATGAGAAGAAGGGAATTGAACTCCAATACAATGAGTTAAAGAAAGAGATTACAAGTAATGTAAAATGGTACGTCTATTCAGATTTTATGACCATCATTAATAGTGATTGTTCACGAACAGGACTTAATCTTTCAAGGGATAACCTTTGGAATTTTACCTCTTTCATTGCTAATAAAAATGCTTACAATCCAGTTAAAGAATATCTAGAAAGGGCACATAAGAAATTTAAAGCTACAAAAGGAGCTAACGAACTAGATCGTCTTTTAAAAACAATTACCTATGCAGACCATTATACCTTTGAAGATATCTTATTTAATGAAAGAATTATTAAGATGTGGCTAATGACAGGGGTAAAGATGGGGCTTAATAAAGGGAAATTTAATGCAGAGTTTACTTTAGTATTTAAGGGAAAGCAAGGATTAGGTAAGACAAGATGGTTTAGAGCCTTAATGCCAAAGGAGCTGTTAGAGGAATTCTTTAAGGATGGTGTGCAGCTTGATTTAACCAATAAAGACAGCATTATTCAAACTACTTCCTATTGGCTTTGTGAGTTAGGAGAATTGGGTGGTACTATGCGAAAGTCAGATAGGGATGCTCTCAAAGCTTGGCTGACTTCACCACTGGATGAATATCGTACACCTTATGATAGGAAGGCTGAAAAGTATCCACGTAGAACATTCTTTGCTTGTACGGTTAATGATGATGAGTTCCTAAGGGATGATACAGGTAATAGAAGGTTTATTGTTATTGATGTAGTGGGACTTAATCATACTCACGATATTGATGTAGAGCTCTTATGGGGGCAGATAATGGATATGTACCTTAAGGGTGGGATTACACACCTTAATCAAGAAGAAATCAGCCTAAACAATGATAGAAATAAGGAGTATATCGTTAAATCAGACGAGCAGCTCATCATTGAAGATATTATTCCACTTGACCAACCAAAGGAAGAGTGGGGATATATCACAAGTACTGCATTGTGTAACTATCTTGAGGAAGAACATGGTAAAAGATTATCGCCTAAAAAGGTAGGTAAAGCGTTGAATGGAATGGGATTTGAGCAGCACAATACCTCAAAGGGAAGGCAGAAAGGTAGATTTTATAAGATGCCATTCATAAAGGGGTATAGTATTCCATTTTAGATTGCAACAGATTGCAACATTAAAACCACATTAAATTTAGAGGTAATGTTGAACGACTACCTATTGATAGTCAAAGGGTTGAGGAAGATTTCAACATTTCAACATTAAAAATAAGATAAAATTAAATAAATAATATATATATAGGGAAGACGAGTGATAAGGCTACTAATATTCTTTTTAAAAGTTTTTGCGTTTTTTGATGTTGAAATGTGGTTCTATTGAGTATCAAGGGATTGATGGGTTTTTGTAATGTTGACTTAATGTTGCAACGGCTAAAAATGTAGCCAACGGATTGATATTTAAGCTAAATGGGTAGGTGTGGATAATAATAAAAACCTTACCTAAAGGAAGACAGAACTAAGGAGAATGACAACATGGTAAACGAATTAAATTTTGAAGGATATATTGATAAGATAACGCTTAAAAATAGCCAAGTGCTTAAATTTACAGTAGTAAACTGTGGAAATAAACGCACCAAGAAGATAACAGCTACGGTGTTCAATGGTGGAACTACAAGTAGCATTTATCAAAGTATAGAAAGCCTTGTGGGAAGATTGGTGATGGTAGTAGGTGAGATATACGAATCAAGCTACAAGGATAAAGTGACTAACGAGTGGGTGAACACTTATTGCATACAGGTCAATCGGTTAGTAGAAAGAAAAAACTAAGAGTAAGGCTCTGCCCACGCCACCCAAACGAGCGAGGGGAGAGAGCAGAACGGACATCACAGGAGGGACAGCGAATGAAAGACAGCAGATTTAGAAAAGTAGAAAGGATACTCTATGACCTACCCAAGCTTAGGGTAGAAG
>JAEZKI010000511.1 GCA_023415525.1 Bacillota bacterium
CTGCGATCATTATGCTAAAGAAATCCAGTCTCATAGAGATTTACCTAAACTTTATAATCAATGGTGTTCAGTAGTTCGTTGGGAAAAAACAACTCGTCCTTTCCTTCGTACCACAGAATTCTTATGGCAAGAAGGCCATACGGCTCATGCCACAGCTGAGGAAGCAGAAGCTGAGACAGTACGTATGCTTAACGTATATTCTGAGTTCTGTGAAAATGTTCTAGCTATCCCTGTAGTCAAAGGACAAAAGACAGAAAAAGAAAAGTTTGCAGGGGCTAAAGCAACCTATACCATTGAAAGTTTAATGCATGATGGTAAAGCACTTCAATCAGGAACCAGTCATAATTTTGGGGATGGCTTTGCAAAAGCTTTTGGCATTCAATACACCGATAAAAACAACCAACTTCAATATGTACATCAAACTTCATGGGGAATGACAACCCGTCTTATTGGGGCATTAATTATGGTGCATGGAGACAATAGTGGACTTGTCCTTCCACCAGCTATTGCACCCGTACAAGTCATGATTATTCCAGTAGCTCAACACAAAGAAGGGGTATTGGATAAAGCTTATGAACTTAAAGCAAGACTTCAAGAAGTAGGACGCGTAAAAGTAGATGATAGTGATAAGTCTCCAGGATGGAAATTTAGCGAGCATGAAATGAAAGGGGTTCCTGTTCGACTTGAAATAGGACCAAAGGACATTGAGGCTAATCAAGCAGTCCTTGCAAGACGTGATACAGGAGAAAAAGTAATCGTAAGTCTTGACCAAATTGAAGAAGAAGTGAAAAAGATATTAGAAGCTATGCAAAAAGAAATGCTTGAAAAAGCAAGAAACCATAGAGAAGCCCATACCTACTCTGCAGTGACTATGGAAGAGTTTGCTAAAACTATAGAAGAAACACCTGGTTTTGTAAAAGCAATGTGGTGTGGGGATGAAGCTTGTGAGAACAAAATAAAAGAAGAAACAGGTGCCACATCCCGTTGTATGCCTTTTGAACAAGACCAATTAGCAGATACCTGTGTTTGCTGTGGTAAACCTGCTAAGAAGATGGTTTATTGGGGTAAAGCTTATTAATTAACCAAATAATGAAGGATAGAGGACAGTTACAATAAGTATGTAGCTGTCCTTTTTTGTAGTGTGCTCAGTGTGGGTGCAATCTAGCGAGTGAAATAAGATTTATCTATTACCATGCTATGGGCTGGACAAGAGGTGATAATAGAAAGATGCTCGACATAGACTTAAAAAGGTGATAGAATCATTAAAAGAATATTCAATGAAAATAATTTTATAAATTTGGAGATGTAAAAATGACTGTAAGAAAAGAGCAAAAAGAGAAACGGCGGCAGGATATTTTAAAGGCTGGACTGAGTATTTTTATCCGTAGAGGGTACGAAGCAACAAAAATAAATGATATTGCAGAAAAGGCAGGAATGAGTATTGGGTTATTGTATCACTACTTTGGGTCAATCGAGATTTTATATGAGGAATTAATTAGCATTGGATTGTCTGGTCGTACAGGGCAATACTTTCCTCAATATGACGATCCTCTCGATTATTTTTTGAAGGCGGCAAAACACATCTTTGACATGGCAAAGGCTGACCATTATACTGCAGAATTATTTATTCTAATGAATCAAGCACAACGTAATCCTAATCTATCCAATAACATAAAAGATAAACTCGCACAGAATAATGTCATAGTGAAGTCAATGGGTCTCATTGAAGAAGGTCAGAATCAAGGAATAATCCGCAAGGGAAATCCTATGGCTCTTGCATTATCGTTTTGGCTTTCCATACAAGCGTATGTGGAGATGATTGCACTTAATCCTGATACGCCTTATCCGGAGCCCTATTGGTTTATTGATTTACTAAAGGTAGGTAATGACCAACAAAGCTAAAAATATTTTTGGGGAGTGAACAATATGTTTCTTTTAGAAAACAATTATAGTAGAGAAGCACTACTTAATAAAACCGTCTTGATAACTGGTGGCGGAGGTGGAATAGGTTATGAAGCTTCGCGTGCATTTTCTTATATGGGGGCTAAAGTAATTATTGCAGAAATAGATGCAGAAAAAGGGCGGCATACGCAAAGGCTAATAAATGAGGAATATAATAACGAAAACGTAGACTTTTTTCAAATTGATATTTCTGATGAAAAACAGATTGATGAATTATATAAATATATAATGGACAAGTACACTCATCTTGACGTTCTTATAAATAACGCTGCTTTTGTTCCGATGGGAGCGATTGAAAAAGTATCTATCTCTGATTGGGATTTAAGTTATGCAGTAAATTTGAGAGGCCCTATCCTTTTAACACAAAAATTTACTCCCTCAATGAACAACACAGGTGGGGTTATTGTATTTATACCGTCAGCAGCTGTCACACCGTTCATGGCAGCTTACGAGATTTTCAAATCTGCACAGGTAGAACTTTGCAACACACTATTTGAAGAAATATCTGGTACCAATATTATGACGTACTCAATAGCTCCCGGATTTGTAAAAACAGATACTGCTATTAAGGCAGTGGAAATCGTGGCTTCCTCTCTGGAAATTACAACAGATGACTTTTACAAATCACTTGAAGAATTTATTTTGGACGTTGAACTGGCGGGTGTTGGATATGCTATTTCAGTCGTAAATGCCAGGAAGTATAACGGACAAATGACGTCCTCTTATCAAGTGTTAGTAGACGAAGGGTTAATAACTAACAATGCGATAAAACAAGATAATACGCAAATACAAGTTGACTATGATAGATTAACGGCACTATTTACCAGTATTACAAACATCTTTTTAAATCAATACCAAAGTTGGCAAAAGAAAAAGTTGTTTGAAAGGCAGTTTATACTTACTGATTTCAAAAAACAAATGGGGATATCGGCGGATAACTTCAAAAAACAATTAGAAGCTTTGCAAAGTGAAAGTCAAAATCATCAATGGGAGAGCTTCTTGAACAGTAAAGAGATGTTTATAAGATTACAATGCTTTTACCAACATCAAAAAGACTTGCTTCAAAGTTATGAAAAAAATGCCACGCAGTTAGCTAACGATACAAAACTTCTCAATAGTTGGATTGATATTTTACAAGACATAATTGATATTTTATAAAAGTTTTCCTTAGGACAGACATACTGAAAAGTATTTTGCAAACACATCAGCTTCTTCTATAACGCTACTATTTTGCTTTGTAAAAAGCATTTAGCATAGGGGATGACTATCTTCCTATTGGATGGAGTGGAAAAGGGATGTTATCCACTTCTTTATGATAAGAGATAACCCAAAAAGTTTACTAGAATTACAGAAAAGTATTTGACTATCCCCTATAGGGGATAGTTTATAGTTTTAATAAGTAAGACAGCTAAATGTAGTTCAAGTTAAATGTCTTAGGGGGATAAAAATATGAATCACTATGAATTGAGTAAGGAATTAAAAGTACTTTATCAAAGTACAAAGAAGGAACCTTTTTTGGTTGATGTACCAACAATGGAGTATCTGACTTTTGATGGGAAAGGGCATCCTGAAGAAGAGGATTTTCAAATAGCCTGTGAAGCGCTATA
>JAEZKI010000539.1 GCA_023415525.1 Bacillota bacterium
AATCGGTAGCCATTGAAGATATTGCCTATAAAATCGTAGAATATAAAAACAAGTTAGTAGGTAGTGAGGCAATAGCTACAAATAAAGAAGAAATAGGAAGATTAGAAAGAATTTTTGAAAGAAATAAGCCTTGCGCCGCCCCTATAGGAGCTGAAAATATAGAATGGCGAAAAATCTCGCTATCTGAGTTAGTTTCTATACCAAGCCTTTCGGTAGAGTGGTGTAGTCAGCCTTTGATTACCTTTTCTTATTACAAGTATAATGAGTTTATACTAGGCAGGGAAAAGGAGGGTGGTCAGTACTATCTAGGCGTTCCAGACTTATATCATCCAGATAGAGAGCAAATACGAGAATCAGATCCTAAAATTCAACGATTTTTAGGTAAGGAGAGTGCTACTCCTGTTATGGGAGGATATGGTTATTGGCTTGTAAAACTATAGAATATTTGATGGATAGGGTTTATATCCTGTAGAATTGTTTTGCTAGAGGGAGCAACACGATGTAAAAGAAATTTACCACGTGTCACTCCCTTATTTCAATAGAGGATAAGTTGTGCTTAGACAATGTTTGAAGACGGTGCAAAGAAGAAGTATGAAGGAGCAAAAGGATGAGGTTGAAAACGACTAGACTTCCTATTAGTACTAAAAAGAGAAAATAGAAAGTAGTGGCATAGTGGAGGACAAGAAGGAGGACTAAAAGAAAGAAGAGGATAAATACAGATAGTAAGGAAATGAAGAGTCCTATAGTTATTAGCCATTTCTGTTCTTTCTTAGTCCATAAAGCACTTAAAGTTAGGGTGAGGTAGCCAATAAAAATAAGACTCATATAGGTTAAAAAGCTTATGACAGTAAGAATACCTAGGATGGCTACTGCTTGCCTTAAAAAAGGATCTGTTGAAATAAGGGATAAGGTGTGCTTTAAGGTAGTAGACTGAAGAGTTGCGGGCGCTACTAGAGAAGTAAAAAAAGTATTATTAAAGCCTCCTATGAGTAAGATAAAGTTAATAAAAGCCAATAGATCACTCATTATAGTCCAAAATAGAACGATGAAAGAAGATGAGCTTACTAATTTATAAATAGTAGAGCCCTTAGAAGGTGCAAGGTTCAAAAAATAATTAAGTTGATGATAATAAGAGATTTCTAATATAACCCAGGTAATTAGTCTAAAAAGCATAGATAATCCGATAGAAGTAAAAAGTAGGAATTTGAAGTTCATGGTGAAGCTCTTTTTTAACCCATGAAAAAGTAAGGATGTTACTATAAAAAGACCTATATAAATAGGTAAGAGAAGCGCTAAAGTGTTTTTAAAGTCATTCTTGAGAAACTGACGAAGCATAGTGGTTACCTCCTAGAGTTGTTTACTGTCTTTATAATATGGTCAATATCTTAAGGGCTCAAACACTAGGACATAAATTTTTGCATAAAAAAACTATTTAAAAACCCGCATTAAAGTCTTAGTTTAAGTAAGACAAAAGAGGCTCTAAATAGTTTGAGAACAATAGATTATTTTAGGCCACATAATCAATGTTACTTCCAATTAAAAAACTTCCTTCATAAGCTTTACGTTCACGTTCGTAAGGATTGCTTTCATCATAAGCTATTTGGGTACGGGTATTACCGCCAGCCACATAGGAGCTTCCACACTCAGGACAAATGCCATACTGAAGTGTAACAGAAGAGGAGAGCAACTTAGCCCCCTCTTTAGCATCTTCACTTTTGGCATGAGCCACATGCTCCATTTCATGAGAAAGGACTTTGCCATAAGAGGCCTGGGGAGAAATTTTTCCTGGAGTCTTAAAAGAAACATTAGCATCATTAGAGACATCTACATATTCTCTATTTTGGCAGGTTTCACACTCACTAGGATTAACCTTAGAGGAACTAAGTACCTGGGAAGTACGCCCATCATTTGATACAGGAGTTATAGATTTTACGGGGTCAACTTTACCAGTGCCCCCACTACGGGGATTCCAATAAGTATAAGTAGAACCTACACCATTTATTGTCATAGTTATCCCTCCATTTTTTGAGTAGTAATGCTATAAATTAAGAATATCACAATTATTTAACTAATTCAATTATTTATAAAAAGGGACAGTGATAGGTAAAAGATAGGGGGATGAGAGGAGAAATTTAGGGTATCAGTCTTGACAGTCTAAAAAGAGTATGCCATGATAATACAAAATGAATAAGGAATCATTTAAGGTGCCAAGCTTAATTGGGAAAGTGAAAAACTGCAGCCCCCGCTACTGTAATAGGGACAAAGGTGTCAATCCACTGTAAGATTATCTTATGGGAAGGGACACTGGAGGAGGAACTATGAGCCAGGAGACCTACCTTATATGAAGAGGAACATTCTTTCGGAGGGAGAGAATAGTACAACGAAACTATTATAGGGATGGTTTAATGGTGCTATCAGGCTTTCTTAAGAGAGATTAAGAGGCCTATTTTTTATGAAAAAATCGCATAGGAGGAAAAAATGAAAGCATTTTATAGTTTTAAAAATAGAAGTCTAATGATAGGGATAATAGCTCTATTAATAGGAATGCTAGTTGTGGGATGTGGGAAGCGTTCAAATGAAGGGATAGTTACCCCTACACCAGTAGCTGAGAGCTTTGAAGGTACTATAACAGATTCTACAGGAGAAGTCATTACTTTAACAAAAAAACCAGAGAGAATCGTTTCTTTGGCACCAAGTACCACAGAGATTCTTTATTTTTTAGGCTTAGAAAGTAAAATAGTAGGAAGAACAAGTTACTGCAACTACCCAGCTAGTATAGCCACTGTTCAAGAG
>JAEZKI010000542.1 GCA_023415525.1 Bacillota bacterium
CTTATAAAGCTTACTTCCGTTAGCTCCATGGTCATGATTACCGTATACTGCAAACTTCCCATAAGTTGTTTGAATACTTTCAAGAAGCTTGGCTACCTGTTGACCTTTCTTATATTTTCCGCCTTCATCTAATAAATCACCTGTAAATACCACCAGGTCTGGCGAATAACTATTTATCTTAAGAACTAAATCTTGAAATGCACTTTCACTATAATAGGCACCTAAATGGACATCACTAAACTGTATGATGCGAAGAGGTGCCTCTTGACCATCTAAGTAAGTGGAACTCAGCCTTTTCTCCTCAACCATTAACAGACGCGGCTCTATATAGCGAGCATATAAATAAAGGCCTACAGCAAGTAAGAGAAGTGTCACTATAACTTGAATCACCTTAATAACAAAATGAATAAATGCTCTAATACTCCGAATCACTGTTCTCTCCTTTGTTATAAATTTTTTTCTTGCCACATAAGATCCAATACCTTTGTAATGGTTTGAGATTGAAAACCACGTTGCATCAAAAAGCCATAGAGCTTTCCTTTAAGGGTATACCCATTGCTTTCTTTTCGTTGATAACTTATAAGCTTCTTTTCAGCTACTGCCTTGCAGTTTTCTATTTCTTCTTCTTCACTATAATATTCTTCTAAGGCCTCTGTAATCACTTGCTGATCTACCCCTTTTTGACGAAGAGCTTGCCGAATATACTGTGGACCCTTCTTTGAAAAACGTTTCTTGTCCTTTACAAAGCTCCCTGTTAATCGTTTATCATCTAAATACTGATACGTATTAAGCTTTTCTAGAACATAAGCAATCTCTTCCTGAGTGTATTCTTTAGCTTGTAGCTTTGTCACCAAAACCTGTTGAAAATAATTTTGTTTTGTAAGTAACCATATAGCATAGTTCAAGCATTGATTTTTTCTCTCTTCTTCTATAAGTCTTACAAGGGACTCCTCATCCACTTCCATCCCTTTTTTTAATTGTAGTTTTACAAGGGTATCCTCACTTATCCCACAAAAAAATTCTTCATCTAAAAAAAGGTTATAGCGCTCACCATTTTGTTGCATACTAATCTTAGTAATTTTTTTCATCCTAAACTCCTTTTGCCTACCTTGACTCCTTTTCCTCATTATTATAGCGAAATAATGAGGAAAATTGCTATCTCTTTCTACTTATCTTGTTATCTTTTATTTTTATAATCTTGATTGAATCTAAACTTTATTATTGGTTAATAATTATTATTGATTATAATACCATCTTATTTTATAATAAAGTATAACCATTTTTAATGAGACTTAAATTAAAAATTAATAAGGAGGTCTTTTAATATGGAAACAATGAACAAAGTTCTTACAGCTCTTAAGGAGCACGGCGAACCTATGAAAGCAGGGGACCTTGCAGAAGTAACTGGACTCGATAAAAAACAGGTGACTGCTGCTTTAACTGCTCTTAAAGCAGAAGGCGCTATCATTTCTCCAAAACGTTGTTACTATAGCCCCAAATAGGTCATTAAAAATAGGGATAGAGCCATATCATGGGCTCTATCCCTATTTTTTAGTAAAAATCCTCTATTGTTGAATACTCTTATAAATATAACTTGCTGCTTGAGCACGTGTTACTTCTTCTTTTGGCTTAAAGCTTGTAGAATCTAGCAGTAATCCCAATCCTGAGGCCAAAGTAATATAGCCTTTAAGGTCTTCTTCCACTTCTTCCACATTAAAAGGATAATTATAAATCCCCTTAAGCATAGCCACCTTCTTATAGCCAGCCTTATTCACTAAATACTTAACCATTAGCTCATGGGTTACTATCTGACTTGGATCTTTTTCTGCTTCTTCTAATATCCCTTCCCTTATGGCTCGCTCATAGACCTCTTCTTCTTGAATGTTAGGATTAGACATCTGTTGAATATATCTTAGAAAATCTACTTGTGTGATACCTTGATCAGGTTTAAATTGTTTTCCTCCTAAATAATAACCACTTTCATAAAGTTTTTTAATGATACCCTTAGATGGATGGCCATCCAAATCTGAATAAAAATCCTGTGCTTTCTCTTCTATAACAGGTTTTCCTTCATAATTTATTCTTTCAGCTGTATAAGGATTAAACAATGAATAAGTGTCTTTATGACCATAAGCCAGTTCACGACTACTACTACTCGTATTGACATATAGAAGCTCTAGCCCGAGTTTTTTAATAATCTCCTCTTCCTGTACCTTTCCCTTCATCGGTTCAAAAGTTACCTCATCCCACCTGTTCGTATAGTGGGTTATCTCATCATAAACTTTATTATAGGTAAAAAATAAACCATTTTCATCAACTGGCAAGTTATTTTCTAAACGTTGAAAGTAAAAGGTTTCTTCTTGTTCTTCATTTGATTGTGAAGTTGTTTTCTCCTTTTCTACGTAATAGGTTTTTTCAAATTTATCTTTAGCCAAAGTCTTAGCAAGGTCCTCTACCTTAGAACGTATGCTCTGTTCATCCATTTGAGGAATCTCTTCTTCATAAGGAAGATATAAATTATATTCTATGATTTCACCAGTTTCCGCATTGATACTAAAAGAGATATATTTTTGACTAATATCCTCCCCTTCTATTCCTGCTGCCACTAACAACATCTCTTTTTCTTTGCTTAAATTTTCTTTCCCAAAATTCTCTTTTGTCTTAATAGCCACTTCTCCACCTATGTTCCAAATATAACGTCCTCCCCACTCTTCTTTATAAAGATTACCACTATTAATCTTTATATCCTTAAGACGTGGAAAATAGGTTGCTGCTCTTTTAACCGCTTCTTCTTTCGTTAAAAGACCTTTTGTCACTTCAACTGCCTTTAATTCTTCTGGAGTCAGCCCTCCTGCATTTTCAGTCTTCATATCATAAGCTACCGCAGCTTCTTTATCGGTATAGTTTCTTCCCCATATATTGCCTTCCTCTTCATAAGGGACAAAAACCTTTCCAGTTTCTGCATCAATTACTTTGTTCCCACTATTATTTACTATATAAGCGAGAAAGCTCTTTGAAGTTTTGGTTTCATAATCACGAAATACTTTATAACTCAACTTACCTGCTAACTTGTCTTTATAAATGGCTTCAGCTTGTTTTAGAGAAAGCTTAGGGCTATTGGGGCCATAGCTATTCGTATCTTTATTTATCCCATAAAATTGAAAGATCGTGCCATCTTGTTTATCTACTGCAATAAAAACCCTACTACCTCTTACCTTAATGCCATTAGGGCAGTAAAAAAAGTTAAACTCATACTTATCTCGGTCTAAATAGGTCCCTTCAGTATCTAACTTCAATTGATCCGCATACTCTGGAGCCACCTGCTTAAAAAAAGCTTTGGCTTTCTCCAATGCACTTTCATAAGAGATCTTAGCTAAGAGCTGATTGTTCTCTTTTTTAAACGTATAATAACTGTAGCTAAGGAGTGCCTCTGTTTGTTTATCGACTACTACGCTCAATTCTCCCTTTTCCCTTTTTTTGTCATGCCAACTAAAATTAAACTTTCCACCCTTTTCGTCATTGACCAATGAATAATTAAACTCGGTTAAATCAGTAGGTATTTCTATTTTTTGCTTTGTACTAAGAATACACCTTTCTAAGTCTTTATCCATCTCCTTAGCCCATAAGGAAGTAGGCATTACTAGAATAAACACCAATATAATACTTAAAATTCTCCTCATTTTTATCCTCCTTTTATTGTTTATTATTTAAGACGTTACTTTTCTTTTTTTAGTTCCAAATTTTTTAAATATTCCTTAATAAATTATAATCTATTATTAAATGAATAAAAAGCTATTACATCAGCAATTTTTAAGTGCTCATGTAATAGCTTTTTATTCACAGTTTCTATTAAAGTTTTTATTGAAGTCTTTTTTCTTCCCATTTACAGCTTGCCATAACTTGTTCAACTAACTCGAAATTCAGACCGGGATGAATGGTCTCCTCATGGGAAATCGTAATATTGGATAAGGTAATTGCTATTTTTACCGTTTCTTTTATATTTGTTTGATTCATATAGCCATAGCCAATGCCTGCTACGAAGGCATCTCCTGCACCCGTTACATTTTTAACTTCTTGTGGAATCCCTTTAATAATGCCTTCTTCCTTGCCATTATTATAATAAATTCCTTCTGCATCCAGGCTAATAAACACATTTTCAACACCTAAACCTATTAAATAAGCACCTGCTTCTCTTATGGCCTCTTCACTATCTAGACTAAAGCCACAAAGTACCTCTGCTTCATGCCTATTAGGTTTTATTGTATGAAAATAAGGAATAAGATGCTTGACACCTTTAGCCTTTGCTGTAGAAACAGGATCTAGGACAAAATGTGTCTTCCCTTTATAAGTGGTCACAATATATTCCATAAGCTCTGGATTATCTGCTCCAAAGAACATGTATTCAGCCCCTTTAATGACCTCTGCTCTTTTATCTACTTCCTCTTTGCTAAAACAATTGGCAATTTCAATATCAACAACAGCAGAAACCATTTCTCCCTTCTCATCTAATATAGCCAGATAGGTGGGTGTAGAGGCCCCTTTTACAATAAGAGAATCCTGCATATCTAGTCCAATCTTACTGGCTTTAGCCAAAATAGCCTGACCCTTTTCATCTTCTCCTAAAATAGAAATAAACTTGGTATTCATTCCTATTCTTGCCATATTTTCAGCAATGTTTCTACAGACACCTCCACAAGAAACTTTTACCTTCCCTGGATTAGAATCATAGGCTCTATAATTTGTTTTGGCAAAGCCAAAAATATCATAGATAGAAAGCCCAAAAACAAGTACATAGGGTTTACTGCTATCTGTCATCCCAAACTCCTCTTTCTGTAATTTTATAAGTAATATTAAATGGATACCTATTATACTATCATATCTTTTTGCTAATGTGTACTTCAAAATACTGGATACCTAATAAAAACACTATTACTAAACAAAAAATTTTATAGTCATATCTTTTTTGTTGCATTTTATAAGACTATACCTTATAATAACGCCTAGAAATAATGTATAAAATTCTAACTATTAAGGAGACGATCCGAAATACAATGAATAGTGAAAATTCAAGCAGACTCCGTCTTTATGGTTTTAATAACCTGACCAAAACACTTAGCTTTAATATGTATGATATTTGTTATACCAAAACAGCTGCTGATCGCATGGCGTACATTGAGTATATTGACGAGCAATATAATGCTGAAAGGCTTACTCAAATTTTATCAACTGTCACCGAAATGATTGGTGCAACAGTTCTTAATATTGCCAAGCAAGATTATGATCCTCAAGGTGCAAGTGTCACTATTCTTATTTCAGAATGTCAGATGACAGAAGCAGAAATCAATGCCAAATCTGCTTCACCAGGACCACTTCCTGCAACAATTGTCGGTCACCTCGATAAAAGTCACCTTACTGTACATACTTATCCTGAATACCATCCCTATGAGGGGATTAGTACCTTCCGAGCAGATATTGATGTGGCTACTTGTGGTGAAATTTCTCCACTTAAGGCCCTTAACTTTCTGATCCATTCCTTCGATGCAGATATTATGACCATTGATTATCGTGTACGTGGTTTTACCCGGGATATTACAGGTCGCAAATTATTTATTGACCATCCCATTGACTCCATTCAAAACTTTATTCCTGAAAATGTACGTATGCTTTATAACATGATTGATGTCAATGTCTATCAAGAAAATATCTTTCATACCAAATGTAAGCTTAAGGGCTTTGACCTGGATAATTATCTATTTGGTTATACCAAAGAAGACCTTCACCCAGGTGAGGCCAAGATGATTTCAAAAAAAGTCAAACGAGAAATGGATGAAATCTTCTATGGTACTACAGTAACTGAAGCGATGTTTCATATCGATGATTAAACTTTTTATTTTGTTTTAAGATACATAAAGGAGACTATTTCCATGAATGAATGGTATACCGAATATCATCAATCGGATGTGCGTTTTTCCATCGGCTTGAAACGTCATCTTTATTCGGAAAAAACACCCTTCCAACAAATTGATTTTTATGACAGTGAAACCTTTGGGAAATTTTTTACTCTAGATGGTTTAATGATGGTAACCGAGAAAGATGAATTTATTTATCATGAAATGATTGTTCATACCCCACTGGCTGTTAATCCGTTTATTAAACAGGTTCTTGTCATTGGTGGGGGTGATGGGGGGACTTGTCGCGAACTTCTTCGCTATCCTTCTATTGAAAAGATTGACCTTGTAGAAATTGACGAACGTGTTGTACGCCTTTGCCAAAAGTACTTACCTCAAACAGCTTCTTCTTTTGAAAAGGACTCCCGTCTTCATCTGTATTTTGAGGACGGTGTTGAATTTGTTCGTAAGGCTTCTCCCAATAGCTATGATTTAATTATCGTAGACTCTACAGACCCTATAGGCCCAGGTGAGGGACTTTTTACTTATGCTTTTTATAAGTGTTGCAAGGAACTTCTAACTGAGCAGGGGATTCTTATTAATCAACATGAAAGCCCTTACTATAGTGA
>JAEZKI010000021.1 GCA_023415525.1 Bacillota bacterium
CTCCAGTTTATGCTTGTCATATTACAGGGTCGTTAAAAAAGGTAGTAGACCGCTTTGGTTATCTTTTTCATCGTCCAGAACTTATTGGTAAACCAGCGCTAACAGTTACGACAACAGCTGGGGGTGGAATAGGGCCTACTAGTAAGTATCTTAAAATGTTAGCAGTAGGTTTTGGATGCCAATGGGTTGGGGAAATTAAAGTAGTTGCTTCTTATCTTTTTGAAAAGAGGTGGGGAGGACAGTTTTTTAATGCAAATTATGGCTTGAAAATAGATGGTTTACTGGAGCAAAAGGCAAAACGCTTTTATAAAGCACTTACTTCAGAGAAGCTACCTAAACCAAGTGTCTATGATGTTTATGTGTTTTATGGATTAAAGAGTAAAACCATTGCTTCGGAGGCAGATTATAATTATTGGAAGGAGAAAGGCTGGCTAAAGGCTTCTTATTATTATCCCACTTCATTAGGTCCTGTGCAGCAGTTAGTAAAAATAGCTATGGAGCTTTTGTTAAAAGCACTAACACCTAAAAAGAAAAATGAAGATTCTTCCACTGTTTAAGCTAATAATTAAATAATCTAAAAATTGGAACTTATATATTTTATCTTCGTCTAATCTCCTATAAAATAAAACTAAATAAAGCTAATGGGAGGAAGTAGGATGAAAAAAAAGAGTGGGATAGTGAAATTACAAATTATAGGAATGATACTGGGGTTAGTTCTTTTAAGCACAGGCTGTGGGGCAGCTAAGAGTTCCAGAAGTGAGACAGCCCCACAAGCGGCCGAGATGAATTTCACCAATGAAGCCAACTCAGCAGATGCCAAGAGTGAAGCAGATCTTTTTGGAAAAAATAAAGAAGCTCCAATGTCTGCTAGTAGCGTAGAAGAAGAGGGGATGGATAATGGAAATCCTGCGCTAGATACCAGTATGGCTTATAATCGGAAAATGATTAAGACAGGTGAAATGCATATTCAAACAAAGGAATTTAAGGCATGTGTGGAAGCATTAGGGGAAAAAGTTCAAAGTTTAGGAGGCTATATCCAAAGTTCCAATATACAAGGTAATGATTATTATAATGATTATAGAAATATGCGCTCTGCTTATTTAGAAGTACGTTTACCACAAGAGCATTTTGATAATTTTTTAAATAGTCCCCAGGAATATGGAAATGTTATAAGTACAGTGACGAATAGTGAAGATATCACAGACCAATATGTGGATACTGAGATTCGCCTTAAAAGTTTAAAAACACGTCATGAAAGATTATTAACCCTTCTTGAAAAGTCCGGCTCATTAGAAGAGCTTTTTGAAATAGAAAAGGAACTAGGGGATGTGACTTATGAGCTTGAAAAAGCAGGGGGAACCCTTCAAAAATATGATCAATTAGTCAATATGAGTACTATTTCTATTCAAATTCAGGAAGTACAGAAGATACAAGAGGTAAGGTCTACAGTAACCTTCAAGGATCGTCTATCTACAACCTTTAATGAGTCTGTAGAGGGAATGATTGATTTGACCCAAAATATACTACTTATGCTAGTGGCATGTATTCCTTATCTTCTTATTTTAATCCCAATTGCGGGGCTCATTATTTTTATTATTATCTCTTCTGATAGACGTGGGAGAAAAAAAGCTTTAGAGAAAAATAAAAAACTTGACAATTTAGTCCAAAAACAAGAAGGAATACAAGAAAAACAAGAGAAATAGCGTTGATTTTATAAGCTTTATATGATAAAATTTCCTATGAAAATGGTGTAAGATGTTAGCACCTTTATCATAAGTGAAAAAAGCTAAAAACAATGATGCGAAATAGTAATATAAGGCGCTTTTTCAGAGAGCTACTGCTAGGTGAGAAGTAGTAAAGCAATTTTTATGAACTCGTCGCTAAGTTCTGCGCTGAAAATTAGTAGGTGACAGCGGGTCTTCCCGTTATAGAAGAGTGAAGTGTGCACCTTAGGGTGCAAATGAGAGTGGTAACGCGGAAATACAACCTTTCGTCTCTTAATGATTATAGGGGCGAAAGGTTTTTTATTTTATCTTACTTTTAAAGGAGGAAATAGTGTGAAATACGATCACAAGCAAGTTGAACAAAAATGGAGAGCCCGTTGGGAAGAATCTCCTATCAATGTAGAAACACCTGATAAAAAACCTTATTACTGTTTAGATATGTTCCCTTATCCATCTGGTAATGGTCTACATGTAGGTCACTGGAGAGGTTATGTGCTTTCAGATGTATGGAGCCGTTATAAAATACTTCAAGGACATTATGTCCTTCATCCTATGGGATGGGATGCTTTTGGCCTTCCAGCAGAAAATTATGCTATTCAGAAGAAAGTCCATCCAGCTATTGCTACAGCAGAAAACGTGGCCAACTTCAAACGTCAGTTACATGATATTAGTGCCATTTATGACTGGGATAAAGAAGTAAATACTACAGATCCTGAATTTTATAAATGGACACAATGGATTTTCCTGAAGATGTTTGAAAATGGCTTAGCTTATGAAAAAGAAATGCCTATTAACTGGTGTCCATCTTGTAAGACAGGTTTAGCTAATGAAGAAGTAAAAGAGGGTTGCTGTGACCGCTGTGGTGCAACTGTTACAAAGAAAAACCTTCGTCAATGGATGCTTAAAATTACCAACTATGCAGAAAGACTTTTAAATGACCTGGAAGGCTTAGAGTGGCCAGAAAAAGTTAAAAAAATGCAAGCAGACTGGATTGGTAAAAGCTATGGTGCTGAAATCGACTTTTCTATTGAGGGAAGTGAAGAGCAAATCAAGGTCTTTACTACACGCCCAGATACCTTGTATGGCGCTAGTTTTATGGTATTAGCGCCTGAACACAAAGCTGTTTTAAACCTTGTAAGTAAAGAGCAAAAAGCAGCTGTTGAAAAATATATGTTTGATGCCTCCACTAAATCTTCTGTAGATCGTATGGCTGATAAAGATAAAACAGGTGTATTCTTAGGCTGTTATGCTATTAATCCATTAAATGGTGCAAAGCTACCAGTATGGATTTCAGACTATGTTTTAGCAGACTATGGGACAGGTGCTATTATGTGTGTACCTGCTCATGATGAGAGGGACTTTGCCTTTGCAAAGAAATTTGATTTACCTATTATCCAAGTTATTTCTAAAACAGGTGAAGAAGAGGAGCTTACAGAAGCTTATACAGAGCCTGGTATCATGATTAACTCAGGTGATTTTAATGGGATACCTTCAGAAGAAGCTAAAAAAGCTATTCCAGAGTTCCTTGAAACCCAAAATATTGGTAAGAAAACAACCAACTACAAGCTTCGTGACTGGGTATTCTCACGTCAACGTTATTGGGGTGAGCCTATTCCAGTTGTTCACTGTGACCACTGTGGTATTGTAGGTGTTAAGGAAGAAGATTTACCTATTCGCCTTCCAGAAGTAGAAAGCTATGAACCAACAGGTACAGGGGAATCACCACTTGCAGCCATCGATGAATGGGTGAATACGACTTGTCCAAAATGTGGAGGTCCTGCTAAAAGGGAAACCAATACCATGCCACAATGGGCAGGGTCTTCATGGTACTTCCTTCGTTATCCTAACCCACACAATGATAAAGAGCTTATCAGTAAAGAAGATATGAAAAAATGGTTACCAGTGGATATGTACGTAGGTGGCATCGAGCATGCGGTTCTTCACTTACTTTATGCCCGTTTCTACACCAAGTTCTTATATGATATAGGTGTAGTAGATTTTGAAGAACCTTTCCACCGTCTTTTCAACCAAGGTATGGTGACTAAAGCCGGTGCTAAAATGAGTAAATCAAAAGGAAATGTTGTTTCTCCTGACGAATTGGTTGAGAAATATGGTTGTGACTCTCTTCGTATGTATGAACTCTTTATTGGACCACCAGAGCTTGATTCTGAATGGGATGACAGAGGAATTGAAGGGGTTAACCGTTTCTTAAATAAAGTATGGCGTTTAGTGGATGAGAATAAAGTAGTAGCTGAAACAAAAGAAATGGAAAGATTGCGTCATAAGCTCATAAGAGATATTACTGTACGTATGGAAAACTTTAATTTGAATACAGTAGTAAGTGGTTTCATGGAGTACACCAATAAACTCTCAGACCTTCAAAAGAAAGAGGGTGGCATTGATAAGGAAACGATTAAGACCCTTATTCTTCTTTTAGCACCTTTTACTCCTCATATAAGTGAAGAACTTTGGCAGGCAGTAGGTGGAGAAGGCAGTGTATTTGCTAATACTTGGCCAACTTATGATGAAGCTAAAATGAAAGAAGATGAAATTGAAGTAGCTATTCAAGTGACTGGAAAGATTGCAGGCAGAATGATGGTATCACCAGAAGCACCTGATGCAGAGGTTATTGCCAAGGCTAAAGAACAAGTAGCTGCTAAGTTAGAGGGTAAAACAATCGTTAAAGAAATTTATGTTAAAGGACGTATTGTTAACCTAGTAGTAAAATAATAATTGGATTGAAAAAGGCTTCCTCACAAGGGAGGCCTTTTTATGTTGGTAGGTAGTATTTCTTGCTTGGACAAAAACAAGTTAAGGGTATTTTTTTGCGGGTATTTTGAAGGCATTTATAATAGATGGGGCAAAAATAATTATTTCTATTTATTTTTTTGGGTGAAATAAACAAAAATATGGAAATATTCTATTATTTATAATAGAATATAAACATACACTAAAAGAAAGAAAACTTTTACTTTATATAAAGGAGCTGAGAGGGACATGTTTTGTCCGAAATGTGGAAAAAAAGCAGAAGGAAGTTCCTATTTTTGCAACAGTTGTGGAGCTAAAATGAATAATATGCCGCAAGAAGAACAAAACAAACTATTTACAGAACAAGGAATCATACATAAAGAGGCTTATGTAGCTACAGAAGCAAAAGTAAAGGGGAAAAAGAAAAAAAATACTATTTATTTAGGGGGCTGCTTAGGGGGATTATTTCTCGTTTTATGTTTAGTTATTGTTTTTTTAAAAGTAAAAGAAGGTAGGATAATAGAAGCTTATAATGAAAGATTAGGGCAACTTGATCAAATGATTAAAAAAGATACACAGGGAATAAAAAAAGAGGAATATCAACATTCCCTAGAAGCTTATTATGAATTATTAGAACAAAAAGATATAGAAAAATTAGAGTTTGTTGAAGGAGAAATAAAAGAGTTAGAAAAACAGGTGGCAAACTATAGTAAAGAGATGATGCTTCTTAAAAACTATGAAGGGGCTTTTGAAGATCTTAAAAGTTATTGTTGTTTAAATGAAGAAAATCAAATACGTTTGGAATTACTGGAGGAGCAACTTTATAAAAGTATTGAAAGTGGTGATTTAGAACGTGGTCAGGTAGCCGTAAGAGATTTAAAAGCCTTTAAAAAGTATATTATAGAAGATAACAAAAAACAGATTCAGCTTTTGAAAAAGCAATTGCAAGAAATGGATTTATCCAAGGCCTATGAAGCAGAAGGACAACGCATAAACATACTAAAGAAGCAGGCAGAGGCGTTTTTACAAGTAGAAAGGTATGAGGAGGCATTAGAAAAACTGAGAGAGGGCCAAAGACTAGGTAAAATAGCCGGTAGTTGTTCTAATTATCAGATGAAAATTAGTCAAGTGGATGTATCAGACTATCCTGTTATTCGCCTTTATACTACGCTTCAAGATGTAAAGGAAGGGAAAGACAAGGATAATCTGAAACTAGATAAATTTTATATTGCAGAAAGGCTACAAGGGGAACAAGAATATACAACTATTCAACTAGGACAAATGAGTAAGCTAAATGAAAAGGAGAAAATAAATATCAATTTAGTAGCAGATGTAAGTGGGAGTATGGTAGGAGCACCTATAATGAATGCCCAAGCTGTTATGAGTCATTTTATTAATCAAGTACAATTTGAGGCAGGGGATGAAGTATCACTGATTAGTTTTGCTGATGATGTTTATTCAGAAGTGCCTTTTACAAATGATAAGAGGATACTTTTAGAGAATCTAAACAATATGGGAGGAGGGGATTTAACTTCCCTCTATGATGCGCTCTATGTGGCAATTAATCAGGTGGCTATGCAAAGTGGAGCAAAGTGTATTATAGCTTTTACAGATGGTATAGATAATGATAGTGTTTG
>JAEZKI010000114.1 GCA_023415525.1 Bacillota bacterium
CCCGAAGGAAACAAGAAGGATGATAATACTCACTATAATAGACTGAGTAATCATGGCTCTAGCCGGCATGTCATTTTTTAATACGGTCCATTTTTTAGGCCAAAGACCAGCAGGTGTTCCACAAATAAGTTGCTTGAGAGGCGAATAAATCAGGGTGAAAAAGGCCCCTGTCAAGGCTAAGAACATAGCCAATCCTGCAAAACGAGCTACCCAAGCGCCTGCTAGGAGTGCCGTATTTGTAGAAGCGCCAAAGCTAGTTGCCAATTCATAACCTAGATTTTGCATAATAATATAGGTGACATTGGCGGTATTAACTGAAGGAAGAGAGAGGGTGTTTTGCCAATTAATAAAGATACCGATGAGAAAGATCCCTAATGAATAACCAATAGAGATAATGATAGCAGAAATGGTCACCCCTTTGGGGAAGGTCTTTTCTGCTTTTTCTGTTTGATCCACTAGTCCTCCCACTGCTTCAATGCCACCATAGGCAAAAATAGCATAAGTAAAGAAGGATATAATGGAAAGAGAAGATTGATACTGAGGGTTTGGAGAAGCCAATAAAGTACGGGCATTATCCGTAATAGGCTGGGCAAAGTGGCCGCCGTTAAGGAAAAGTATGAGGAGACCTCCTAGAAGAAGGGCAATATTCAAAAGAGCTATAGCAGAGCCCCCTACAGAAGTCACCTTTTTAATACCATTAATACCTCGAGAGGAAATAAGGGTAATGGCTAGCACCCAAAGAACACCTAAAATACCTATCACTTGTGTGCTATTGAGTCCTGCAAAAGCAAGGCGTGACGTACGATCTTCGCCAAAGAAGGCATTGGATAGAGGAATCCAAATACTTGATGAGACATTGACTTGCCAAACCAAATAAGAAGCGTACCACATAAAAGTGCCAATAAAGGCATACTTTGGTCCAACTGAACGTTGCATCCAAGAAAAAATACCTCCCCTTTCTTGTTTAAAGGCAGCGCCATATTCTGCCATCATAAAGGCATAAGGGATAAAGAAGGCTAAAGCACCTAGTATATACCAAGGGATAGCAGCATAGCCCATGAGAAAAAAAGCTCTAGGAATATTGGCAAAACCAAAAACAGAAGTAAAGATCATAAGTACAAGGGAAGATAAGGTCAGTTTTTTTGTAGATTCGTTAGACATAATAAGCCTCCAAATAAAAGCTGTGACTAATCACGCATTAAAATTATTATTAGAGTGCACCATTTTTAAAAATTAATTCCTAATTTTAGGAGCAAATAATAATGAAAGGGACAGCTCAGTGCATATAGTAAAAAGAGGACGAACACAAAGAGTATAAAAAAGCTTGAGAGGGGGAGGAAAAATGTTAAAAGAAATGTTGGGTGCTTTTTTACTGATATTTATGGCAGAGATGGGAGACAAATCTCAATTTTTAGCCATGTTATTTGCCTCACGATATAAGATGAAAGAAGTTTTAATGGGAGTATTTCTAGGTATTTTATTGAATCATGGTTTCGCACTAATCATTGGAGTAACACTAGGTAATATTATTTCTATAGAGTGCTTATCTCTTGCGGCAAGTATAGCTTTTCTTTATTTTGCATTTACTTCTTTGCAACAAGAACAAGATGAGAAACAAGAGGAAGTAAGAGTCTATAGTTGCCCTATTTTAGTTGTAATGGCAGCTTTTTTTATAGGTGAATTAGGAGATAAAACACAACTTACAACCATTACCTTGGGCATGGAGGCTAAGTATCCTCTTGCTCTATTGGCGGGTACAGTAAGTGCCATGGTTTTAGTAAGTAGTTTGGGAATTTTAATAGGGGGAAAACTAAAAAAAATGATTTCACCCTTTATGCTTCGCCTTATTTCGGCTTGTCTCTTCTTTGTATTTGGTATGCTAAAGCTTATACCCCTTCTTTGGGTGAAGGTGAACAAAGGCACTCTGTTAATTATCGGTTCACTACTTATTACTCTTTTCTTGTGGGAAATAGGGCAAGTACGACGTAAGGAAAAGACAACTTCTTTAAAACCTCAACAAGAAATGTGAAACTTTGACAATAATGGATAATTACTATATACTAGGGACTAATTATATAAAAAAGCTAGACCAATAAGGAGGACATCGTGGGAATAAAGCTTGTAACGGATTCATCATGTGACTTAAAGAGTGAATACATACTAGAAAAGCAAATTCATCTTATTCCACTAGAAGTGAATATAGGAGGGGAATTTGTAAAGGATGATTTAGGTCAGACCCTTTCTCACATAGAGTTTTATAAGAAACTAAGACAGGGAGAAAGGCCATCAACTTCTCAAATTAATCGTCATACCTTTGAAGAGCATTTCGAAAAACTTATTAAGTCAGGTGAAGAATTTATCTATTTAGGACTTTCAGGAGGACTAAGTGGGACTTTTAACAATGCATTAGGAATAGAGCAGCATTTGAAAAGTATTTATCCAGATGCCAAGTTTAAGGTAATTGATTCAGAGTGTGGAGCATCTGGTTTAGGATTACTTATTTATTTAGCACAGCAAAAAAAAGAGCAAGGTATGAACTTTGAAGAGCTTATTACATGGATAGAAAGTCATAAGAGACGAATAGCTCATTTATTTACCGTAGAGGATTTGGAATTTTTGAAACGAGGTGGCCGTATTTCAGAAGGCACCGCTTTTATAGGAAGTTTACTTCAAATCAAACCGATTTTACACATTATAGAAGAGGGAAAATTAACAGCCTTAGGAAAGGTAAAAGGGCGCAAGAAGGCTATGCGTTATCTAGTGGACATGGTGAAAAAAGAGTGGATAGGTGAAGAGGTTCCAGAGCTTTTCATTGCCCATGGCGATTGTGAAGATGAGGCATTAACTCTTAAGAAAATGCTTTTAGAGGAAAATCAAAACTTACATATTGACCTTTTCTGCATTGGAGCAGTTATTGGTTCTCATACAGGGCCAGGAACATTAGGTGTTATGTTTATGAAACGAGAATAGTAAAATCAACTAGAAATATTTACAAAAATGTTAAAAAATAGTTGTTTGTAACCCAAAGGACATCTATTATAATATAAAAGTATTTTGGTAAGAATAGATTAAAAAAGATTAATACATTCAATTCATGCGTATTCGTTTACGTAGGAGTTAAAGAAAGAGGAGACAACATGACAACATTAACAATAAAACTTATTAACCCAACAGGATTACATGCAAGACCAGCTACACTTGTTTGTAAAGAAGCATCTGCTTTTAAATCAAATATTTCCTTAAAATATGGTGATAAACAAGGCAATGCGAAAAGTTTAATTGCCTTGCTTGCTATGGGAATTCCAGCCAATGCAGAAATAGAAGTTATAGCAGAGGGAGAAGATGAAGAACAAGCAGCTAAAAAAGTAGCAGCTTTTATTGAATCCATTAATGAAGCTTAGGAATGAGAAATAAAGAGACCTAAGAGAGTAGGAGGAGGAAGATTTCATGAAAAAAGGGATTGCCGCATCCAAGGGCTATGCAATGGGGAAGGTATTTCTATATGAAGAACAAGAGATAAACATTTCGGAGGAATTAATAGAAGATTCTTCATTAGAAGTTGAAAAGCTAAAAGGGGCTATTCAACTTTCTAAAGAGCAATTAGAAAGTATAAAAGAAAAGACTAGAATCAACATAGGCGAGGCGGAAGCAGCTGTATTTGAAGCACATCTCCTTATTTTAGAAGATCCAGAATATATAGATACTATTCAAAATGAAATAAATACCTATAAAATAAATGGGCTTAAGGCAATCGACAAGGTAACGACTCAACTCGTCACATTATTCGAAGCTATAGACGATTCTTATTTGAGAGAAAGGGCGGCAGATATTAGAGATGTTTCCAAGCGTTTAATGGCCAATATTGCAGGACATACCATTGGGCTAGAAGTAAGAGAGCCAGAGACAATTGTTGTGGCTCATGATTTAACACCTTCTGATACAGCCCAGCTCGACCGAGAAAAAGTAGTGGGTTTCTTAACAGATATAGGTGGGAGGACTTCACATTCGGCCATTATGGCTAGAACTCTAGAAATACCAGCCGTAGTAGGACTTAAAGATATAACTTCTTGTGTAAAAAATGGAGATACCCTTATTGTAGATGGGATTGAAGGCATTGCCATTATTAACCCAGATGAGACAACACTTAAGGTTTATAAAGAGAAACAAAGTTGCTTTAAGGCTAATCAAAAAGAATTAGCTAAGTTAAAAGATGTCCAAGTAGTGACTAAACAGGGAAAAAGAATAGAAGTATGTGGCAATATTGGTAAGCCGGAAGATGTTCTACAAGTTTTAGCCAATGGTGGAGAGGGTATAGGCCTTTTTAGAACAGAGTTTCTTTATATGGATAGAGAGCAAGCACCTACTGAAGAGGAGCAATTTGAAAGTTATAAATTTGTATTAGAAAAAATGCAAAATAAAAAGGTAGTGATTCGTACTTTAGATATAGGTGGGGATAAAACCTTACCTTATTTACCACTTCCAGTGGAAATGAATCCTTTCTTAGGTTACAGAGCTATTAGACTTTGTCTGGATCAACCAGAACTTTTTAAGATACAACTCCGTGCGCTCCTTCGTGCTTCTGTTTATGGAAAGCTAGCAGTTATGTTTCCTATGATTTCTGGTGTTGAAGAATTTAAACAAGCTATGGGTGTAGTGGAAACTTGTAAGAAAGAACTTACCGAAGAGGGGCAAGTTTATTCAGAAGACATAGAGTGGGGAATAATGATAGAAATTCCAGCAGCAGCGATTATGGCGGATGAATTAGCTAAGGAAGTAGACTTCTTCTCTATTGGAACCAATGATCTTATTCAGTACACTCTTGCAGCAGATCGAATGAGTGAAAAGGTAGCTTACTTATACAATACCATGCACCCAGCCGTTTTGCGATTAATTAAAATGACCATAGATGGGGCCCATAGTCAAGGCAAATGGGTGGGTATGTGTGGTGAAATGGCAGGAGATGAAGCAGCTATTCCAACCCTTTTAGAGTACGGATTAGATGAATTTTCTATGAGTGCTACCTCTATTTTAGCAGCTAAAAAGATTCTTTTAGAACACTAATAAGAGAGTTTGAAAAGGAAGTTAGGACTAAATAAATAAAAAATAAAAAGGACGATTACCAGGTTTTTAAATCCTGTAGTCGTCCTTTCTGTTTTTAAAATAAGTTAAGAAGTTTTACTTGATGCTAGAGATTCCTTTTATTTTTTCAAGGCCAATAATAAGTAGGCCCCCTGTAATAAATAGTAGAATATTAAAGTTTTCAAAACTCATAGGTGGTTGAGGAACCTCCAACGTTGTTGGCCCCATACAAACAGCATAAAGGGAACCAATCATTAAACCTAATATAAAATAAATCATTGGCCTACGATAATGCGTTAAGAGGTAACGAATCCCACGTATGGTTAAGGCAATGCCACCGAGAATCCCTAGTCCAAAGCAAAAGAGTAAAGGGAAAACACTAAAATCAAAGCTTAAGAAGGCTTTAACAGCATTTAAGACAGGAACATAAAGCCCAAAAATCAAAAGCAAAGTGGAGCCAGAAATGCCGGGAAGTACCATAGCAGAAATCGCAATCATTCCTACAAAAAAGACATAAAAGGCAAGAGGAATAGAAAATTGATTAAGTGTCAGGCTACTGGAGCCACCTGTTGGATTAAAGTAAGTAATAGCTATAACAAGAACAATACCTAGAATAGCAAAAATACCACTTTTATAGTTTTTAGTTAAAATCTCTTTTTCTTCATGGGCAATAAGTGGAATAGAAAAAAGGATAAAGCCAATGAATAAAGAGCTAATACCATATATTTGTTCTTCAAAAAGAGAAGCAAGAATAAATAGAGATAATACCATACCTACAATCCAACCTATCCCTAGTTTCAATAAGAAAAAGATGGCTTTTTTCTTTTCTGCTAAGGAATTGCTAGAGACTAAAGTATTAAGAGAATTAATAAATTCATCATAAAAGCCCATAACAAAGGCAATTGAACCGCCAGATACACCAGGGACACTGTCAGCTAGAGCCATACAAAAACCCCGAATAAATTGAATAATGTACATTCTAATTCACCTCATGTTTTAACAATATTTACTCTATCATACCATAAAATAGGAGAAAAAAAGGGGGAAAGAAAAAAATTATAAAAAGTTTTATAAAAGGTGTTGACATATGTAGATTAGTCGTGTAATATTATACAAGTCGTCACCCACAAGTGACAACAATAAAGCTCACTTCAAAAGTGAGAATAAACAATGAACTTTGAAAACAAAATAGTAACCATAAAACCAGTCGATTCAAGAACTTGTTTATCAAGTTCAACGAGTACTAAAAAGTACTAAGTAATAAGTCAGCAACATTAGTTGCATGGACAAACTTTTCCGACTAAGATTCTCTAATGGTTTAACTCACGTTAAACGCATAAGACAATCTAGCGTGGGATTCATAAATTTTTTATGAGAGTTTGATCCTGGCTCAGGATGAACGCTGGCGGCGTGCTTAACACATGCAAGTCGAACGAAGCTTAGGGAGCTTGCTCCCAAAGCTTAGTGGCGGACGGGTGAGTAACGCGTGGGTAACCT
>JAEZKI010000144.1 GCA_023415525.1 Bacillota bacterium
GGATAGCTACCTTAATCAATTAAAGGCATTAGAGAGGTATGATAAGGAAACGATAGCAGATACCCATGAGGAATTTGTTGTTTTGGATAAAGTAGGACGTTTGCAATTACCTAAAGATATAGTAGAGAGCTTACAGCTAGCAAGGAAGGATCGATTGAAGGTATATTTAGAAGATGGCAGAATTGTTATGGAGAAGAGGTTAGAGAATGAAGAATTATTATAAAGTTGTATTAGCAGGAATAATTTTAAGTTTTTCTTTATCAGGTTGTTACTTTTTACCAGAGGAAGAAGAAATATTGGCTATTCCAGAAGTTGAGGGACTGGTCACTAATGGTTATGCAACCTACACCGTGGAAAAGGGAGATATTATAAATAGTGTAGAGTGTTTAGCTACCTTTACTCCTTCGGAGTATGAAAGCTTTGTATTTACTAAGTCAGATCGATTAAAGAAGATTTACCCTCATCTAGGGGATTTAGTTAAAAAAGGGGATATTTTAGCTGAGATAGAAACAGGTAATTTAGAATATCAGTTGCCTAAAATAAGAATTGATCTCCAAAAAAAGTTAGTTCAGATGGAAGAGCTTAAAAAGGATTGGGGGAGACAGTTAAAGGATATAAAAGACCAAAAAGAGACTATAAAGCAAAATTACCGATTAGCAGAAGAAGATTATGCCCTTAAGGAAGAGCTCTTTATAGCACAAATGGCTTCTCAAAGAGAAGTAGATGAAGCAAAGCTTAAGAGGGATAGCTTTAAAAATGAAATAGATAAGTTAGATGAAGAAATAGTGGACTTAGAAAGGAATTTAAGTGGCAAAGAGCTGAGTGGAGAACTAAAAATAGCACAGCTAGATTATGAAGCGATGCAATTAGAGTTGTCACAAATGGAGAAAGAGATTGAACTTTCTAAGATAGTGGCCACAATGGATGGGCGCGTTGTCTTCGTTAATGAAGAGGTAAAAAATGGAGAGTATGTACCAGCCTTTAAGGAAATGATAAGAATTGCTTCACTAGAGGATTATTACTTAGAATATACAGGAGATAACGCGCCAGCTTTTAAACAAGGAGCCAAAGTAAATATTAATTATCTTGGAAAAGATTATGAAGGAGTAGTTTCTATGACACCTCTTAGCCTTTCAACTGAAGAGGCCAGTAAGTTTAAAGATACCATACGCTTCTCCTTTGTAGAAACAGATGATGCCATTAAGAGTTTGCAACAGACAGCAACAGCTACTGTTTCTTTTGTTAGAAATGAAAAAAAGGATGTGTTAATTATTCCTAGGTCTGCCATGAAAATGGTACAAGGAAAAAATATAGTCTATATTCTTCAAGATGGGGTAAGGGTTGAGAGAGGGATAGAACCTGGCCTTGAGGATGACAGTTATATGGAAGTTAAGAAAGGGTTAAAAGAAGGAGATAAAATAATCATCCAGTAACTATAGGAGAGATAGAGAAAGGGGGGTGAAGAATGCTAAGGTTAGTATTAAGAAAGATGCGTAATAATAAATGGCTTTTTTTGTGCCTGATTCTAGGTTCTATCCTTGTAACAGGATTAATAAGTAGTATTCCTATTTATAGTCAAGGGATGATGCAACGTGTATTTATTAAAGAGTTAGAGGCATATCAAGAAAAGAAGAATATATTTCCAGGGCGCATGAGCTTAGAGTATCCCATTCGATTTGCATATAATGAGAAAAAGTGTATAAAGGAATTTAAATACTTCGATACAGAGGTGATGCCTAAAATTCTTAAAAGAACAGATGTTCCAGTTCTTTCTGAAAAAACGGAATTAGCAATATATAATACAGGCGTCTATTCTATGGAGAGAAAGGATAGTAATGGTAATAAATTACGCATTTTTCATAATATTTATGGTGTCAAAGGAATAGAAGATAATATAGAAATTGTATTAGGAAGGATGTATAATCCTCAAATTGTAGATAATACATTGGAAGTTATCGTCACAGAACAGGCTTTTCAGGAGCTTAATTTAGTGTTAGATGAAGACTTAATTCTAGTAGATGCCATGAAGTGGAGTGACAAGGGAGAAATTCCAGAAGGCAGTTATAAATTAAGAGTAGTAGGTATTTACAAAATAAAAGATTATGGAAATGCCTATTGGCAAATCGGAAAAAGTGAATATGAAAAGGGAATGATAGCACCTTACGAGCTTGTCCTTAATGAGCTGGTTGTCAAAAATATGCATTGGTTTCATGGAGTAACATGGAATGCCGCCATAGACTATCATAAAATAGAAGCACAGTATGCCTCTACAATTTATGAGGTTTGGAAGAATGAGAGAAAAGAACTGTATAACTATTCAAATGCTATAAGCTTTCAGCCAGAAGCTTATCAATTTTTACAAACTTCCTTTGGCGCAAGTTCAGAGCTTACTCTAACCATATGGATGTTAATGCTACCTATTTTGATGATGCTTATCTTTTATATCTTTATGGTTTCGCAGCTTATTATTATGGGGGACAAAAATGAAATCTCAGGACTTAAAAGTAGGGGGGGAAGAAAAAGAGATATTTTTTACATATACTTTTTGGAAAGTTGTATTATAGCTAGCTTATCTTTATTAATTGGGCCCATTATAGGATTGTATTTATGTAAGATATTAGGAAGCTCTAATGGTTTTCTGGAGTTTATTGGTAGGAAGGCTTTACCCTTCCGATTATCTGTAGAAGCCTATGGTTATGCTGTTGTTGCTCAAGGTGTTTTTATTCTAGCGATGTTAGTACCCGCATGGATTTATAGTGATGTGAGTATTGTGGAGCATAAGCAAATGATACGAGCAAAAAAGAATATATGGGCAAAGTTGGGGGTTGACTTTATTTGCTTAGCTATTTGCTTTTATGGTTATTATCAATTTAATCAGCGCTTAAAAATAGGGGTAACAGAGCAACTTTCAAATCAAAATTTTTCTACACAGCCCTTTATCTTTTTACTCTCTAATTTATGTATCTTGGGAAGTGGATTACTTTTCTTAAGGATTTATCCTTATATTATTCAGTTGATTTTCAGTATAGGAAAAAAGAAGTGGTCACCTGTATGGTATGCTTCATTGGCCAATTTAAGAAAGCTTAAGGGCCAAGAACAATTTATTATGCTCTTTATGACAATGGCTATGGCTATCGGTATAGTAAGTGCCAATGAGGCAAGGACACTCAATCAAAATAAGGAGGATGCTATACGTTATTCAGTAGGAACGGATGTGGTGATCGAACCTAAATGGTTAGACCTCAATAAAAAGGTATCTAATAATATATTTGGTGAAGAAAAGCTTACTGAGGAAGATGTGCGTAAGGGCCCCTTGTATATCGAACCTAATTTTAATCAGTATGCCATTACTGAGGGGGTTGAGGAGATCACTAAGGTTATACAGTTAGGCTTTGGGAAATTAGAGGTAAATAATCATAATGTAGGGCAAAGCAATATACAATTAATGGCTATTACTCCTAGTGAGTTTAGTAAAGTAGCATGGTTTAGAAACAGTTATTTGCCTTTTCATATCAATAACTATCTGAATGTACTAGCCAAGGATGAGAGAGCTATGCTTGTTTCATCTAATGTTAAACAATATGTGGGAGCAGATTTAGGGGATAAAATTATAGTAAAAGACAATAATGGTGGTTCTATAAGCGGAATTATCTATCAATTTATAGATTATTGGCCAGGCTATACCAATAAAAATTTAGAGGAAGGAAATATCTTGGTAGTGGCTAATTACAATTACTGTGTTAATTGTTTGGGGATAACACCTTATAATATATGGATTAAAAAAACAGAAGGATTGAGTGATCAAACCCTTTATGAAAATCTTGAAAAAGAAAAGTTAGAAATGGTTAAGGTAGATGTAGCTGATAGCCAAGTTATTACTTATAAAAATAACGCCATTAATATGGGGATTAACGGCGTACTGACTTTAGGTTTTATTTTAACCATGGTGATTGCTGGGATTGGCTTTATAATCTACTGGGTATTATCTATTAAAGAAAGAGCCTTACAATTTGGTGTTTTGCGAGCTATGGGCTTATCACAAGGCCAACTTTTTAGAATGATTACTATTGAGCAGATTCTCCTATCCTTTACCTCGGTTAGCATGGGTATTATAATTGGTGGAATAACAAGTGACTTATTTGTTCCTCTGCTACAACTGGTTCTTAAGGATAGGGAGCGGTTAATTCCTTTCTTAATTGTTCGTCAGCGTAGTGATTATATCAAAATCTATATCATCATAACTATTATCCTTGTTTTAGGAATGAGCCTTATTATAAGGATGATTCATAAGAGCAAAGTAGCACAAGTAATAAAACTAGGAGAAGACTAATCTTCTATAGTAAAAGATGTAATAACAAAGCCTAGAGCGCTTAAGATAACTGTAAAAATAAGCATGTAGTGTATAGGAAAGAGATCAAGGATTTTGCCAGCTGCAAAATTTCCAAAAGTACCACCTAAGCCAACAGTGGCAGCACCTAATAAGGCTTGTCCCGTGCCACGAGACCTTTCCTCAATGAGATGATTCACATAGTAGACAGAGGCAGGAATAAAGAGGGCAAAGGCAAAAAACTGAAAGCACTGAGAAAAGTAAATGCCAATCACCTGGGTGGAAAGAGCAACAACGAGAGCCTTAAGGGTAAAGAAAAAGGCACTTATTTTAAGCAGAGTGCCACATTTAAGCTTAGAGACAAAAAAAGTAAAAAGAAGCATGGCAGGCAACTCGATGGCGGCAGATAGAGCTAAGGAAAAGCCCATGTTAGAAGCATCTCCACCTACATTTTTTATGATATTAATATGATAGGTATTAATTGCAGTATGTCCAGCAAAAAGGAACATCATACCTATGAGGAGACAGCTAAATTTTTTGTAGGTTTTAAAAAAAGTGAGAAAGCTTCTTGAAAGAGCAGGCGTAGAAGGTGAAGAAGAGTTCCATTTGATAATGGGGCTCTTTTTTGCAAGCATACCAATAATGATGAAATGGGTAAGAAGAAAAAACAGAAAGCTAGGAACAATAATCTTAGCACCAAAATGTTTAACGAGGAGGCCCATAACAAAGACAATAAGGGCATAGGAAATAGAACCCATACCACGACCTAAGCCAAAGTTAAGTTGGCGTCCTGCATTGATATAGTCCATAGCTACCACATTTAAAAAAGCTGGAAAAGAGGAGAGTAAAGCAGCAATACTAATAAAGGAGAGGGCAATGACAGAAGAAGAAAACCCCACAAATTGTAGGAATAGTCCACAAAGGCCTACAAATAAGGTAGAGAAAAAAAGAACATGGAGCATGGAGAGTTTAGTACTTCTATCCACTAGGGAGCCCAAAAAGGGTTGCAAGAAGATAGAGAGAATGGTACCTAGAGCTAAGAGTAAACCGATAGAGGTATTACTAAGGCCTTTGTCTTGTAAGTAGACAGTGGCAAAGCCTATGATAATGGCGTGAGACATCCAAAAACTACCTTGTAATAAACTATAGTAAGAAGTAAGGGAAAAACGCTGGTCTGTAGAGTGATGCATAAAAGCCTCCTTAAGAAATAAATAGAAAGGTAATAAGTAAAGTTTTAGTGAGATAATACTTTATATTATAATACAAAAATAGTTTAATAAATAGATACTTAAATCAAAAGAGGTCATTATGAAAAAATAGAATAATAAATGATTGCTATTAAATATTTACCTCTGTAAAAATATAGTTTATAGTTAATATAGATAAAACCAAAGAAAGGGGAAATATTCTGATGAAGAGTAAAGCAATGAGAAAATGGTTAATAGGGACTTTTTTGGTTATTATAGGCGCTTCAGGTATTCAGGCACAAGAAGTTACAACTCTTTTAAGAGATAACTTGGACAAGACTCAAGAGGCAATCATAGGAGTATTTCCTTTTAAAAGAATAGAAAACTTTTTTGTGAGTCCACTTCAACAACCTACACAAATTATGGCCCCCTTTGGTGAAGTGCGTCAGGGATATATTCATCAAGGAATTGACTTGCGAGCAGAAATAGGAACACCACTATTTGCTATAGCAGATGGGATAGTCACCAAGGCAGCGCCAGATTCAAAGGGAATCAATGTAGGGGGAGGACATATGATATTTATTGACCATGGAGAAGGAATCGAATCGCGCTATATGCACTTGAGTGATTATGCGGTGAAAACAGGAGATAGGGTAAAGGCAGGACAAGTTATTGGCTTTTCTGGTATGAGTGGGGATAGCACTGGGCCATTACTTCATTATGAATACCGTATGGATAATCTACCTATAGATCCTACTTTTATATTAGAAATCAATGGCATGTTAATCCACACGCCTATTTCATTTACCAATAGTTTCTCTCTACCTTCTAATCAAGGAGCAGAATCTTTTTTAGCCAAGCAGAGTTAAAAAGAACCTTTTTTATTGCTAGATATTGGTAGAAACTTTTTCCTTTTTCCTTACGTCTAAGATAATGGCTAGTAAAATAAGCTAGAATGATAGAGTAAGGAGATAACAAAATGAAAATAAGCAAGAAGTTAATGGCCTTTATAATGATAATGGTAGTGGGAGCAGCTTTAGCTGGCTGTGGTAAGAAGGTAGATGCCCCAACATCAACCACGACCCCAACACCAACTCCCGTAGAAACACCAGTAGTAGAAGACGCTGTAGAAGAAGTACCTGTAGGAGAAACGGACCCAACTGTTTCTTCAGACCTCTTATTTACCATTACAGATGGTCTAGAGATGCCAACTCAAATGCCTATGGATAAAGAAATGTTTGCAGATACTTATGGTATCGATGAGACGCTATTAGAAAGCTATGTTGTGAATATGCCTATGATGAATGTTAAAGCCAACGAATGTGCTGTTTTTGAATTAAAAGATGAAAAAGACGCTCAAGTTGTTTTAGAGGGTATAACCAAAAGACAAGAGGCATTAGAAGCCCAATGGAAGTCTTATTTACCTGACCAATTAGAGCTTGTTCAAAACTATAAAACAGCTGTAAAAGGCAATAAAGTTCTCTTTGTTATAGATGAGAATGCAGAGCAAATCGTAGAAAACTTTAACAAGGCAGTACATTAATAAGCCCTTTAGAAGAGGCTACTATAAAGGAATTCAAAAAGTGTCCTACAACATAAATAAGAAAGTTGTAGGATACTTTTTTATGCTATTAAGAGTTAGGCTTAGTATTTTGATGATAAATTTGATGGGCATATACACTGGAGGAAGCCACTAAGATTCCTTGAGTGACAGAGGAAAAGAGTCCCATAAGAATCATTTGGGGTGTAAAAATAGGGAGATCGCTAAAGATGCGAATACCACAAAGAATAATAGAGGCTAGGCCAAGATAGAGTGGAATGAATTGGTCCTTAATCAAGGAGCATTGTTTGAAAAGATTGCCAATTAAATATAAGATAGGAACGAGAATGAGTAGTTCAGGTTTAATAAGATTATTTAAGTCTTCCATTTTATCACCTCCTAAGCATAGAGTGTACTAAAGTATATGCAAGTCTTATAAAAATGTCCATAGAAGTTTACTTTTCTTTAGAAATAAATGTGTTATACTAGGGGAAGCTAAAGCGTTGTGAAAAGGAAGTGAGGAAAAAATGGGAAAAGTATATGATTTTAAAAGCCACCAACGTGAAAGAGAAAAGAAGTCAGTGGTATTTACTCCAAATGGACAGTATAGAGCGAGTCAGAAAATAATGGAAGAGGCTATAGAGGTTCTCATTTTTTCTTATGAGGCACGTATTGAAGAAATTAAGAAAAACAAAGAAGAAATAAAGGGCTTGGATGGTGTTCAACTGCATAATCCCAAAGAAGTATTAAAGCAAGTTCAAAAGTTAGATCAGGTTTTTAAAATGTATGGTTTAGCTGCTAACTTTTATCGCTTTGTGACATTAAAGGATACACAGGTTCTTTATTTTAACGATACTTCCCTTATTTATGTTTATAAGGGGAATAAAATAGAAAAGGCTAAGGGCTATCGTGTACAAGAATTTATTCTAGAATTTGAGGGGTATTCATTTGTCAGTATACTGGATCAAGAAGTTTATAATGTTCTTGATGCTCAGATTAAACGCCTAGAGATTACTATAGATACCCTTAAAAATACCCAGTAAAAATATCAATAAACAAAAAACAAGTGAAAGGTTAAATACCATCTTAATCCTTTCACTTGTTTTTTTGTGTGTCTATCAGTCCGAGTAAAAAGATGAAAACTGACAGAGGAGTTCATCAGGAACGGCTAATTGCCCATAACCTACTCCCAGCTCTAATTTGGGTTTATTACTCCCATGAAAATCACTACCACCTGTTATAAGGAGCTTATTACTTTGACAGAAGTGTAAAAAATCTTTAGTTTGAGTGGGTGTATAAGAAGGATAATAACATTCCACACCATCTAAACCTTTAGACATAAGCTTTTGGATGAGACCAAAGATTTGCTTACGATTGAGCTTATAAAGAGTAGGATGGGCCAAAACAGCCACACCTCCTGCTTCATGAATAAGTTGAATGCATTTATCACTTTCTAAGAGCTGCTTAGGGACATAAGCTGCTTTCCCTTTTCCTAAGTAACGGTCAAAGGCTTGCTGGGTGTAGTCTACATAGCCCTTATGGAGTAAAGCATTGGCAAAGTGAGCCCTTGTAAGGACAGTGTTTCTAGGATCACTAGTAGATAAGTCTTCAAAGGTAATAGCTAAGCCTAAATCTTGAAGACGTTGTAGAATCACTTGATTACGTAAGTATCTTTCCTCCTTAAAAAGCTCTAGTTTTTCTAAAAAAGGGGGATGGGTAGAAGAAACACAGTAACCTAAAATATGCAGTTCTATTCCTTCATAAGAGGTTGAAAGTTCAATGCCAGGAAGTACTTTAAGCCCAAGCGCTTTGCCTGCCTGTTGGCACGCCTCAATACCTTGTAAGGTATCATGATCAGTAAGTGCAATGGCAGATAGCCCTTTTTTATAGGCGAGTAAGGCTAAATCTTGAGGTGAATAAGTGCCATCTGAGGCAGTGGAATGAAGATGTAAGTCAATCATCAAAAAAGGCTCCTTTCTATAAATAAGTATCAAAAAGGACAGGCTATAGATGAAGTAAAAACTCTAAATAAGGCGTTTAGGAATTTTAAGGTGAATGGCTTTTTCAATTTCATCTAGCATACTTTTGTTTTTCGGATCAATAAAGAGACAAGTATAGCCTTCTTCACCAGCTCTTCCTGTCCGTCCAATACGATGGATATAATCCTCCACATGTTCAGGGATATCATAATTATAGACATGAGAAACACCAGGAGCATCAATGCCACGGGAAGCTACATCTGTTGCAATAAGGTATTGAATATCCCCTTTTTTAAAGGCTTTCATAATCCGTTCCCGCTTAGACTGCAAAATATCACTATGAAGTTTCACACAGTTATAACCTCGCTTTTTAAGGTCAGCTTCAAGCTTGTCCACGCGTACCTTGGTACGACAGAAAATAATTGCCATAAAAGGATGATCTTTGTCTAGTACAGAACAGAGGGCATCTTGTTTGTGACGGTCTGTGGTTTCAACGACTTCTTGTTTAATGGTAGGCAGAGTAACCTTTTCCTTTTGGATACGGATAACAGCAGGGTCCTTCATCATACCATAGGTTAGCTTTTTAACGGCTGCATTCATAGTTGCTGAGAAACAAAGAGTTTGACGTTTTTTGGGAAGCTGTTTTAAAAGAAGAGTGACTTCATTTTTAAAACCCATAAGAAGCATTTGGTCAGCTTCATCTAAAACAAAGGTTTGAACATGGCTTAAGTCCATAGAACCCTGACTTAAAT
>JAEZKI010000175.1 GCA_023415525.1 Bacillota bacterium
GATGAGAATAAGCAGGATATAAATAGGCAAAAGAGAGAACTAAGGGCTTTAGGGTGTGTGGATGAGAAGAATATCTACTGGGAATATGAAAGTGGCACAAAGGCTGATAGGGTAGAGTTAAATAGATTACTACAGAAAGTACAGCAAGGGGATACTATTATAACTACGGAGGTATCACGTATTACAAGAAGTACTAAGCAGTTATGTGAAATTATTGAAAAAGTAAAAGAAAAACATCTAAAGCTAGTAATTGGTGGCTTTATAGTAGACTGCAGTAAGGGTGAGCTTGATGCTATCACAGATGGGATGCTTAAAATGATGGGTGTGTTTGCTGAAATGGAACGTAATATGATTAGTGAGCGTGTAAAAAGTGGGCTTGCAAATGCTACAGCTAAAGGTAAAATTATAGGAAGACCGATTACGACTATTGAAACATTACCTACCAACTTTATTAAGCATTATCCAAAGTACAAGAACGGACAACTTAATAAGACTGAATTAGCTAGAGTATGCAATTTTAGTAGGCAATCAATACATAAGTATATAAGGATATATGAGGGAGTATGATAAGCAAATCTAAGCTAATTAGATTATAAATTTACTTGTAAGGTATAAGAGGGACAGCATGGATAATAATTTGATATTGAAAAGATTTTTTTCTAAAGGTATGTTACAAGACATTCTTTTTGAAAAGAATAATTCAACATTTAACTGTGTAATAAAGAAATATATAGCGAATCCAAATGGAAAGACATTTAAAGAATTAATCAGTGAAGTGTACACATATATGGGTAAAAAATACAGAACTGAGTATTATTATAAAAACACAATGTTAAATAAGTTATTGTTAAATTCAAATAAGTATAAAAGCAGAATAGCGTTAACAGAAGTTCCTATAAATAAATCTAAGGCTGATTTTATATTAATAGGTAGAAAAGGGGTAGTGTATGAGATTAAGACTGAATTGGATAATATAGAGCGACTTGATTCACAGATAAATGATTATTATAAGGCTTTTAAAAATGTTGTAATAGTAACATACCCTGAGAATATTCCTAAGATAGAAAATAGTGTTTCTAAGGATGTAGGCTTGATGGTATTAACAAAAAGAAACTCTTTAAAGATGATAAGAAATTCAAACGAAAACTCCTCCTTATTAGATTATGAAACTATTTTTAAGCTCTTAAGAAAAAGGGAGTTTGAAAACATTATTTTGAAGTATAAGATGAGTTTACCTACTGGATCACAATTTATGTATTATAAGAATTGCTTGAGTTTAATAAAATGTATTGATATGGAAAGATTGCAGAAGGAAATGATTATACAACTAAAACAACGTGTTAATCTAGAAAATACAGAATCTATATTAAAGGTTACAAGTGAAGTAAGATTTTTGGCATATTTTGATGACATAATAATGACACAATGTGAGGAACTTAATTTGGTTATGAATAAAAATTTTGGAGGTTAATTATGTATTTTCCATATTTAAGGGGTAGACAATTTGAGTTGATAGCATTGAGGGAATTGTTAGAAAAAGAATTGATAGGAAATAAAGTAATACCTGTAATTGAGCCGATTAAGCCAACATCTACATTGGTAAAGACCTTGAATTTATTTTCAAGAAAAAATCATCTTCATGCTTTAATTATGAATCCAGAAGTTGGTAAGTTTGTTTCAACTGTAAAAGAAAAGGAGAAAGAAAAAGATTTAATTATTGATGATTTGTTTTCAGAATTAAAGAAGCCATCATTAATAAAAGCATATATTATGAAAAAAAATATTTCAAATATGTTGGAAGGAAAAGAGAGTTTAACACAATTTATGATAGTTAACCCTAAAAGGGACTGCTTGGACGAGTATATCAAAGTATATAAAGATATTGAACCTAGATATTCATTAATTCCAGATGATCGTTCATTTGGCAGGAAGGCTAAAAAGTCTAAAGTCATTTTTTGTGATAGATTTAAAAAGAGTACAAGAAATGTAGATTATCTTGACAATGATGATGAGTTTTTTTCAGAAGATCATTTATACTTTGATACAGAAGGATTTAATGGGTTCTCAGATTATTCAGTGGTAGGTTCCGAATATAGTGAATCTGGCTTTGCGCCTCTAGCAGTTGCTATACATATTGTATATTTTGATAAGGATAAAGTGTTAAGGGTACATCATTTTGTTTCTGATTCTAATGATGATATAAATGATCCAGCTGGAAAGTTTGGGGAAGCAGTAGAAAAATTAGTTAGATGGATTAAAGAGAATAAAGTAGTTATAACAGTAGGATTACGAGAATTAATAGATTGCTATGAATCAGGGAAATATCCAGGACTAGGGACAGTAAAAAAATATTCTATTATGCATCATCTTGAGTTGATGAACAAGTTTTTAGAAGGGGAAATTTAAATGTTGATAGGGGTTGAATGTTTTAAAGACAGCGAGATACATTCAATGATTACTTCAAGAGGTAAAACAGGAATTTGTGAAATAACTCATCAATCGGGGGTAATGATATATGATACTAACTATGATACATATTTAGAAGCTGATTTTTCTGAAATACTGGACGTATATACAGCACAAAGTGATTTACCACATGATTTTCCTAAGGAATGCTTAGCATTATTAGAAGATATTCTTTTGAGGGATTGGGAGATATTTAATGTTGGATGTACAGATGTCAAAACTATTGTAATGGAGATATGCAAAGACATATATCCTAACAATGCTAATATATTTAGTGAGAAAGTAGGTATAGCCAAAGTATGTGATTCATCTTTTTTACAAAGAAAATGTTTAATGAAGCAATTTTCATGGGAACGCTTTACAAGTTCTATAAAAAATATTAATAGGTTTCATTCAAATCATATTAATTTAGGATTATTAGAAGAATTCTTTAGCAGCGATAGCATGCAGAAACAATATAAAAGGGGTGAATTGACATTATATAGAGGAAGAATAAGTGATGTAAAAGGATATAAAAAAGAAGAGATGGGAGCACCACCATTGACACTAGCATCAGCAGGTAGAGTAAATTCAGCCGGAATTAGTTGTTTATATTTAGCGAATGATATAAATACTACTTTTCATGAAATTAGAGCAAGAGATTTGGATTATGTTTCCATTGGAACGTTTATTTTAACTAAAGATATAAAAATAGTTGATTTATCTAATTTAAATAAGATTAGTCCATTTGCATCGGGTGAATCTGATTTTGAGTGGTTTGCAGTTAACATGAATATTTTAAAGAAGATAAATGATGAGATTGCTAAACCGTTGAGGAGGCAAGATAGTGAACTAGATTATTTACCTGCACAGTATATATCAGATTTTATAAAGAGTTTAGGATTTGATGGGATTTGTTATGGGAGTACATTAAATGAACAGGGATTAAATTATGCTTTTTTTGATGAAAAGAAGTTTAGGTGTGAAAAGGTAGATGTGTATCATATAAAAGCTATGAAATTTATGACAGAATTGTATGTGAGTTAATAAAGATAACTAACCTTAGATATTTATTGCAAGGTTTGATAGAAGTAGTAATATAGTTTCTTTAATTATCGTTTTAAGTAACATGAGTACAATTGCAAATATTACTGCAAATAAATATAAATAAATAGCTATGATATAAAGTAAAAGATGAAAAAGAAAAAATAAAATAATAAGCTTTCAAATACTTGGAAAACCTAACTTTCCACTGAGTATCAATCTGTATTGCTAAAAATGGTAATTAAAGGATATACTGAATCCAGTAGCTTAATTTTAATTTAATCCAGTATTTTCAGTTTATCAACCTTTGATTATCAATATTTTTCAGCTTTAGCTGTCGCCAAGCGGTAAGGCACTGGACTCTGACTCCA
>JAEZKI010000246.1 GCA_023415525.1 Bacillota bacterium
CTCTTGAAGACCGAGGGACACTTTTTGTTAAACCCGGTATAGAAGTTTATCCAGGTATGATTATTGGCCAAAATAATCGTAAAGAAGATATGACAGTTAACCCTTGTAAGGCAAAGAAACAAACCAATACCCGTTCCTCTGGTGCCGATGATGCGATTCGTCTATCTCCACCTAAATTATTTAGCTTAGAAGAAGCATTAGAGTTCATTGAAGAGGATGAATTAGTAGAAATAACACCTGATGCCATTCGCCTTCGTAAAAAGATATTAGATGAGGGTGAAAGAACAAGGGCAAATAGAAAAAAATAACACCTAAGTTATTTAGAGCATAAATCAAAAAATACAGAGAAGGCAAAATAGCCTTCTCTGTATTTTTTTATGACGTCATAAAATAAAAGGGTAAGGATGCATTAAAAAATGCAAAACTTAAAAAGTAATAAAGAAAGGGAGTAAGCAGCCCTTGATAAAAAAGAGAAAAGAAAAATGCTATAACTAGTAGTTATAACAGGGTTAAAAAAATGGCATTTCATTTATGCTTAAAAATCATCTATACTGAATTAAAAGATAGCTAAAAGAACAAATAGAAGTAATTAAGCTAAAATATAAAGGTAATAATACTCATATTCATGAATAATTATTAATAAAAAAAAGAAAAACAAGGAAGGTTATCTTACTTAATTAATAGATTATGTAGAGTAGTATATAAATAAGGAAGATAAGTGAAAAGGCTTGAGAAGAAGCCTGCTTTTATAAGATCACGAAATAAGTGAAAAAGCAAGGTTTACATAATGTAAAGAAATCGGTGAAGGAAAGGCTGAAAAATAATATTTGGAATAATGTCAAATTAAACATAAAATTGAATAAAATGATTGACACTACTCTTCAATATTGATAAAATACTAATAAATTAATAGTAATAAATGCAATGAAAGAGAATGACTTTTGCAAAAGCGTTTTTAGAGAGTTAATGGTTGGTGTAAATTAACAACGTGGCAATAAGTAAATCACTCTTGAGCAGAACTTATGAAAGGTAGTGCTAAGTAAGAAGTTTCCGGAAGCCCCGTTATAGGCAGCAGTTTGATAGAACTGAGTGAGCGGATTTGTAGTTAGTCATACACTATAAATCAAGATGAGTGGTAACGCGTGGAATATTCCTCGTCTCGTTAATGGGATGAGGATTTTTTGTACAATTTTTTTGTTTATATTTCGTTATTTTAATATTTAGTATGTTGAAAGGGGAAAGGGTATGAAATTGTCAGATGTATTCGTTCGATGCTTGACAGAAGAGGATGTAAATGTTGTATTTGGTTACCCAGGAGCGGCTGTTTTGGCGATTTATGAATCCTTAAGAGCTTCCAGCATTCATCATGTACTCGTTAGACAGGAGCAAGCGGCTGTACATAGTGCCAGTGGCTATGCACGTACGACTGGTAAGGTAGGGGTATGTATTGCTACTTCTGGACCAGGAGCTACTAATTTGATTACAGGTATTGCAACAGCTTATATGGATTCTATTCCAATCGTTATTTTTACTGGGCAAGTTCGATCAAAGCTTATAGGAAGAGATGTTTTTCAAGAAGTAGATATTACAGGAGCAACAGAACCTTTTATTAAACATAGTTATCTTGTTAAGAAGGCTCAGGATTTTCCACGTATTGTTAAAGAAGCTTTTTATATTGCCAGAACTGGTAGACCAGGGCCAGTTCTTATTGATATACCTATGGATATCCAAGAAGCGCAGATTGATTCCATTTATCCTAAGGAAATCAATATTAGAGGCTATAAACCAACTATAGAAGGTCATATTGGCCAAATCAAAAAGGTTGTAAAAGTACTCGAACGAAGTAAAAGACCACTTGTGTGCATTGGTGGAGGTGTTGTACTTGGTCATGCAGAAGAAGATTTGAGACATTTTATTACTCATTCCAATATTCCAGCAGTACATACATTAATGGGGATAGGGGGGCTTCCTACTAAATCACCATATAATATGGGGATGATAGGAACTCATGGCTTTAAGCATTCTAACTGGGCACTTAAAAATGCTGATACGATTCTTTTTATGGGAGCTCGTATTGCAGACCGTGCGGTGGCCAATGCAGGTATTTTAAATGATAATGCGAATATTATTCATATTGATATTGATCCTGCTGAAATTGGTAAAATTACCTCAGCCACTATTCCAATTGTAGGGGATATTGGTACCATCTTAAAAGAGATGACACCACTTATTAAGACCATGGATACCACTACTTGGCAAGTTGATATTAAAGAGAAAATAAAAGAAAAAGAAGAAGAGCATTTAAATGGCTTTATCAATCCTAAGTTAGTTGTAAGGAAGCTTTCTGAAATACTTAATGATGAGGCGATTATTTCAGCTGACGTAGGGCAAAATCAATTTTGGACGGTTCGCCACATGGAGATGAAAGGGAATAGAAAAATTATCTGTTCAGGGGGCTTTGGAACAATGGGTTATTCTTTACCTTCTGCCATTGGAGCAGCTTTAGGTAACAAAGAAAAACAGGTAGTTAGTGTATTAGGTGATGGAAGTTTTCAAATGAGTCTTTTTGAATTAGGAACCCTTATTCAAGAAGGTGTAAAACCTGTTATTATCTTGTTTAATAACAGTGGTTTAGGGATGGTAAGAGAACTTCAACATAGAACTGACCTGAAAGAATATGGGGTAGGGCTAAAAGTTAATCCGGATTTTGCTGCTATAGCAAGAGCTTATGGCATTGAAGCCAAGAAGGTAAGTGATGCAAGAGAGGTAGAAGGAGCCTTACAAGAAGCTATCTCTAGTCAAAAAGCTTATTTCTTAGAGTTTATTATAAGTGATAAAGAATCTACATTATAAGAAGGAGGGATAACATGCAGAAACATGTTTTATCGGTATTAGTAGAAAACCATTCAGGGGTACTAAGTAGGGTTTCTGGCTTATTCAGTCGAAGAGGTTACAATATTGATAGTTTATCCGTAAGTGAAACTGAGCATCCAGATATTTCTCGTATGACTATTGTAACTGAAGCGGATGAGTATACATTAGAGCAAGTTAAAAAACAGCTTAATAAGTTGGTAGATGTTATTAAAATTGTTGAGTTAAAAGAGCACACAGCAATCTATAGAGAATTAGCCCTTATTAAAGTAGAAGCTAATACCAAGAGTCGAGCTGAAATTATACAAATTGCCAATATTTTTAGAGCACATATTGTAGATGTTTCCAAAACCTCGCTTATTGTAGAAGCTACAGGAGATCAGGGGAAGATTAAAGCTTTAATCAATATGCTAGAACCTTATGGTGTAAAAGAAATTATTCGAACAGGATTAACTGCCCTTCAAAGAGGGGAATCAGAGCTTAAATAGTTAGAATAAATAATAAAAGGTGAAGAGGGATCATAATGGCAAATTATATTAAGATTTTTGATACAACACTTAGAGATGGAGAACAATCACCAGGTTGTAGTATGAACCTTGCTGAAAAGCTGGAAGTAGCTCTTCAATTAGAGCGACTTGGTGTTGACATCATGGAAGCTGGCTTTGCGATTGCATCTCCTGGAGATTTTGCTTCTGTTAAATCCATTGCAAAAACCATTAAAAACGTCTCAGTAGCCAGTCTTGCAAGGGCCTTAATAAAAGATATTGATGCAGCAGCTGAGGCTCTTAAGGGTGCAAAATATCCAAGAATACATACCTTTATTGCAACCTCAGATATCCATATGCAATATAAGCTCAAGAAAAGCCCAGAGGAAGTTTTAGAAACAGCAGTAGAAATGGTTAAATATGCGAAGCGATTTTGCCAGGATATAGAGTTTTCAGCAGAGGATGCTTCTAGGAGTAATCCAGCTTTCTTATATCAAATTTTTGAAGCTGTTATTCAAGCAGGTGCTACGGTTATCAATGTACCTGATACAGTAGGTTATACCTCACCAGGAGAATTTGCTCGACTTATCCATGGGATAAAGGAAAATGTACCAAGTATTCATAAAGTAGATGTCTCTGTTCACTGTCACAATGATTTAGGTTTAGCTGTAGCCAACTCTTTAGCAGCAGCTCAAGCAGGAGCTACTCAAATTGAATGTACTCTTAATGGTATTGGTGAGCGAGCAGGTAATGCTGCGCTGGAAGAGGTAGTCATGAACCTTAATACTCGCCGTGACCTTTATGGTTTAGATTGTAAGGTCAATACGAAGGAAATTTATAGAGCGAGCAAACTTTTAAGTAGTATAACAGGTGTGCGTGTGCAACCTAACAAAGCTATCGTAGGGGAAAATGCTTTTGCTCATGAATCCGGTATTCATCAACATGGTATGCTAGCTAATAAAGAGACCTATGAGATTATGACACCTGAATCTATCGGTCTGGCAGAAAATAAAATGGTATTAGGAAAACATTCAGGTAAACATGCCTTTGAAGATAAGGTAAATGCCATGGGCTATCA
>JAEZKI010000327.1 GCA_023415525.1 Bacillota bacterium
GTATAGGACTTTCGGTTTGTCTTGAGGGCATAGAGACCATGGATGAGAGAGAAAGATTGCATATATTGGGCCCAGACTATATGCAAGGTTATTTGTTTGGAAAACCTGTAGATGTTAGCACTTTTGAGAAGTTGAATATAAATGAGCCTTCAGCAGTTAAGTGATAAAAACAAAAGATAGTATAGAGTAAATTATGAGATGAATCGTTTTAAATAACCTATATAAGTCTTCACTTTATGCCGAAATATAAAGAAAACGTAAGGAGGCATATCATATGGAGATTAATGGAGTAATAGCTCATACATTCACACAAGAAACAACTACGGCAACAAAAAGTAAGACTGAAGAAGTCAAAAAGGATTCAGTAAATAAAGAATCAGAGGAAAGTACAAAGGCAGTCACAGATACCTATGAAAAGGTAGAAGCAACATCCCAAAAAGGTGTTTATAGTAATGTAAAAAAATTATCCAGTGATCAAGTACAAGCCATGAAGGAAAACCAAGAAGTAGCCAAAGTACAGATGCTTCAGCAGATGATGAGTGCTAATATGAAAAATCAAAGTCTAACTTATGGTATTTCTCAAGGAAGTCAAGAGTTATGGACAAAGATTTTTGGAAGTATAGATGCTGCCTTACCTGCTTTAGCTACCAGTAAAGAGGAAGCACAAAAGGCTCTTGAAAAAGGGGGCGCGTATAGCGTAGAAGCTGTTGCTGATCGTATTATGAAAATGGCAGAAGCACTTGCTGGTGGAGATAGTAGTAAAATTAGTCTATTAAGAGGCGCAGTAGAAAAGGGCTTTAAACAAGCGGGGATTGAATTTAAAAGTAAAACAGAATCTGGTCTTCCACAAATTTGTAAGGATACTTATGATGAAGTTATGAAACGTTTTGATACATGGGAGAAGGCAAGTGCTACAGATAATACAAAGACCTCTAAGGATGAAGAGGGCGAACAAATGAATGCCCCTACTGAAGTTGAATAGTAAAAAAATTAAGGATAAAAAAGAGCGATTCACTGCTGATGTGAATCGCTCTTCTTTATTTTGTGAGTGTTTTGATACTCTGTAAGCTCTAGTTTAATAGGAATCAAAAAACTTTATCAACCCCTAAAGTGATAGGGTCTTTTTAGAGTAGAAGAAATGTGGGAATTAGTCCATTTTCTTGTAGAGCTAAATAGCAAATTATTACAGTTGTTAAAATTATATCAACAAAGTAGAAAATTTTGCTGAAAATTTAGAATTAATAAGAAATTAAAAGACCGATATGATAAAATAAATTAATTTAAGAGAAAAAGAGGAGAGAAAGGAGGAGGGAGCAATGAGTATTATTGAAACACAAGGGCTTTGTAAGCATTTTGAACTAGGAAATAATCGCATAGAGGTTCTAAAGGGAATTGACATGAAGGTAGAAGAAGGGAAACTGGTTGTACTTATGGGGCCATCAGGTTCAGGAAAGACAACTCTCATCAATCAGTTGAGCCTTTTAGATATACCTTCTAGTGGAGAGCTGATGCTACTGGGGAAGAGAACAAAAGAACTTTCAGATAAAGAAAAGGATAATTTGCGTTGTAAGCAGATGGGGCTTGTCTTTCAGTCTGTAGCCCTTATTTCTAAAATGTCAGCTTTTGAAAATATTGACTTTTTCTTAAGGATGACTCGTTATCCTGCAAAAGAGAGAGAAGAAAGAGTTAGGGAAGTCTTGCATTTAGTAGGGTTAGAAAAAAGAATGGATCATATGCCCTATCAACTATCAGGAGGAGAACAGCAAAGAGTAGCTATTGCAAGGGCCATTGCCCATAAGCCCTCGCTTGTATTTGCAGATGAACCAACAGCTGAATTAGATAGTGAGACAGGACTTAAAATTCTTAAACTTTTTTTGAAGTTAGTGGAGAAAGAAGGTACCACTATTTTAATGTCCTCTCATGACCCTGCAGTAGAACAAGTAGCTGATCAAATCTTCCATTTAAAAGACGGACAGTTGGAGGTAGAGCATGACACAGGAACTTATGATTGAATGTGAAAACCTTGTAAAAATTTATAGGACAAAAGAGATAGAAGTTATGGCTTTACAAGGCTTAGATATGGCTATTGAAAAAGGGGAGCTTACAGCTATTATTGGCAATAGTGGAAGTGGTAAGTCCACATTGCTTAACATGCTAGGTGGTTTGGTTAAGCCTTCCGCAGGACGCTTAATAGTAGATGGCATAAATCTTAATAAAATTAAAAAAGGGGAGTTACAGAAATATTTACTTCATACAGTAGGCTTTGTGTGGCAAAATAATGCTCGTAATTTACTCCCCTATTTAACGGCTAGAGAAAATGTAGAATTGCCAATGCTTCTTTCTAATAGCAAGAAAAGAAAGGAAAGGGCCCTAGAGCTTTTAGAACGAGTAGGTATGTCTCACAGGATAAATAGCCGATTAGGAGAACTTTCAGGGGGAGAACAACAAAGAATAGCTATAGCCATTGCCCTAGCTAATAAGCCCCAACTCCTGCTGGCAGATGAACCAACAGGTGCCGTTGATTCTTATAATACCCACCGAATCATGGAGGTTTTTAGAAAGGTTAATGAAGAGGAAAAAGTAACGGTTTTAATTGTAACTCATGACCATGAGCTTTCTAAGATGGTAAATCGCGTCATTAATATTAGAGATGGACGGACGAGCTCAGAGTTTTTGGTAAAGGATAGCTACCTTAATCAATTAAAGGCATTAGAGAGGTATGATAAGGAAACGATAGCAGATACCCATGAGGAATTTGTTGTTTTGGATAAAGTAGGACGTTTGCAATTACCCAAAGATATAGTAGAGAGCTTACAGCTAGCAAGGAAGGACCGTTTGAAGGTGTATTTAGAGGGAG
>JAEZKI010000446.1 GCA_023415525.1 Bacillota bacterium
CCCATACACCTTGCTTAACTTTATCTGCCCCTATTCGTGAAAAATCTGGAACGATTCGAGGTGTTATTGGATTAGATATTACGTTAGAAACCAAAGTCGTTTAGTCTTTTGTTAAACTTATTTTTTCAATGAAAGCGCCCTAATGATTATCCCTCATTAAGGCGCTTTTAATGGCTACTAGCTAATTAATATGTGGGCTTTGAAAACCTTCTCGTTTTACCGAATGCTTTTTAGCTGTTGGATTATGATTTTTAGCCTCCTCAGACGTCAGTGGTGTCTGTCCATTACATTTTTTCATACGGACTTCCTTAGGATCGATTTGACTATCCTTTGCCATTTGTATCCACTCCTTTCTAACTTTAGTGTGGATGTTTTTTTGTTTTTATAATCTGTTAAATTTTGTTTTATTGCCAAGGCTTTGGGGCATCTCTTGAAACTCTTAGTCAATTCATGTAGAATGAAAAAGAAGTTAATGATTTAGGAGGATTAAAACAGCTATGAGTGAACGTCAAGTTGTTCAGGTTACATCGGAAGAGGCTCTTCGCCAAACCGCTATTATTCATAAATTAGCCCAACGTCAAGAAGGGAAAAATCTAAAATACTGTATCAGTACCTTTGGTTGCCAAATGAATAGCCGTGATTCTGAAAAAATGGAAGGCATGCTAGAAGAAATGGGGTATACCAAAACAGAAAAAGAAAAAGAAGCCGATTTTATTCTCTACAATACATGCTGTGTGCGTGAGAATGCTGAGCTTAAAATTTATGGTCGTTTAGGGGCTTTAAAGGCTGTTAAACGTCAAAACCCAAACCTTATTATTGCCCTTTGTGGCTGTATGATGCAGCAAGACTTAGTCATTGATACCCTTAAAAAGAAATATAACTTTGTAGATATTATCTTTGGAACCTATAATATTTATAAGTTACCAGAACTTTTGCAAACTCGCTTAGAAACCGGTAAAAATGTCATCGATATTTGGGATTCTTATAAAGACATTGTAGAAGACCTACCCAATGCCAGAAAATATGACCATAAGGCTTGTGTCAATATTATGTATGGCTGTAACAACTTCTGTACCTACTGTATTGTGCCTTATGTAAGAGGACGTGAACGTAGTCGAGAAGCCAACGACATTATTAGTGAAATTAAAGGCTTAGTAGCTGATGGCGTTAAAGAAATTATGCTCCTTGGTCAAAATGTGAATTCTTATGGTAAAAATTTAGAGACCCCTATGAGCTTTGCCCAACTGCTAAGAAGGGTCAATGAAGTAGAGGGCTTAAAACGTATTCGTTTTATGACTTCTCATCCAAAGGATTTAAGTGATGAACTTATTTCTGCCATGGCCAGCTGTGATAAGGTTTGTAAAAGCATTCACTTACCTGTGCAGTCTGGAAGTTCTCGCATTTTAACTAAAATGAATCGTCATTATTCAAAAGAAGATTATTTAGAAGTCGTTCGTAAACTCCGCCTGGCCATGCCAGAAATCGAAATGACTACAGATATTATTGTGGGCTTCCCAGGTGAAACAGAAGAAGACTTTTTAGATACCTTAGACATGGTAGAAAAAGTGGGCTATGCCAGTGCTTTTACCTTTATTTACTCCAAACGTACGGGAACACCTGCAGCTACCATGGAGGAACAAGTTCCAGAAGAAGTCATTAAGGATCGCTTTAGTCGCCTCTTAGCTGTGACAGACCGTATCGGTCTTAGCATCATGGAGAAACAAGTTGGCAAGGTTTTAGAAGTTTTCTTTGAAGAAGTAAGTAAGCAAGATGAAAACGTCCTCAGTGGTCGTACAGAAAGTGGTCTACTTGTCAATACAAAAGCACCTAAGACTCTCTTAGGACAATTTGCGCCGGTGAAAATAATAGGAACCAAGACCCATTATCTCATAGGAGAATGGGTGGAATAGGGATGATGAAAATGAATGTAACACCTATGATGCAACAGTACTTGGAAATTAAAGAAGCCAATAAAGACTGTATCCTTTTTTTCCGCTTAGGTGATTTTTATGAAATGTTTTTTGAAGATGCCTTAACCGCATCTCGCGAATTAGAAATTACATTAACAGGTCGTGACTGTGGCCTTGAGGAAAGAGCCCCCATGTGTGGGGTTCCTTTTCATGCAGCAGATAACTATATTTCTCGTCTTGTAGAGAAGGGTTATAAAGTAGCCATCTGTGAACAAGTGGAAGATCCCAAAAGTGCTAAAGGTCTGGTGAAACGGGATGTTATTCGTATTGTAACCCCTGGAACCCTTTTAGAAGGAAGTACGGTAACAGAAGGAAAAAACAATTATATTGCCGCCATCGTTGAAGTAGAAGAGACCTATGGCCTTAGTATTAGTGATGTCACCACAGGGGAGTGGCGTACCACCTCTCTTTCAGGCGAAAATCGCCTACGCAAGCTCATGGATGAACTGGCAAAGTTTGCCCCTGTAGAATGTCTAGTAAGTGATCACTGTAGCCAGTGTCAAGAAATCTATACCTTTTTACAAACGCGTTTTAACACTTTAGTTGAGGCCATTGCCCCTCATTGTTTAGATGATACCCTTTCTTATCAGCTGCTTACCAAGCATTTTGGTGTTCTGTCTCTAGAAGGTATGGGGCTTTATCCAAGAGAAGCCAATACCTTAGCGGCTTCTTGCTTACTTTATTATTTAAAAGAAACCCAAAAAAATGAACTCAGTCATATGCGTCGTATCGTCCTTTATAATGTGGATACCTATATGCTTTTGGATCTTTCTACCCGTCGTAACTTAGAGCTCACAGAAACTCTCCGGGAAAAGCGTCGCAAAGGCTCTCTTCTTTGGGTACTGGACCAAACACAAACAGCTATGGGAGCACGTTTTCTAAGGAAAGCCATTGAACAGCCTCTTATTGATGCCACTGAAATCAATAAGCGCCTGGAAGCCACTAAAGAGTTAGTGGATAATGCCCTTTTAAGAGAAGACCTGATGGATGCCTTAAAAGATATTTATGACCTTGAAAGACTCATGAGCAAAGTGGCTTATGGCACGTGTAATGCCAAAGATCTGATTGCCATTAAACAATCTTTGTCACAGCTTCCTGTTCTTAAGTCCCTTCTTGCCCCTTGTCATTCCCAGCAACTCCAAGCCTTAGAGAAGCGATTAGATACTTTAAAAGATGTTTTTGAACTCATTGATGCCTCTATTTATGAAGAGGCCCCCATTTCCCTGCGTGAAGGCCATTTAATTAAAGATGGCTATCATGAGGAAGTGGACCATTTACGTCAAATTAAAAGTCAAGGTTCCTCTTGGCTAGTGGCTATTGAAACCCGTGAAAAAGAAAAAACAGGCATTAAAAATCTGAAGATTAAGTACAATAAAGTATTTGGCTACTTTTTAGAAGTTACCCAATCTTACAATCATTTAGTGCCTGATTACTTTATTCGCAAGCAGACACTAGCCAACTGTGAACGCTATATTACAGAAGAGCTTAAAAAGGTAGAAGAAGAGGTTCTTGGTGCAGATGATAAACTCACCAC
>JAEZKI010000495.1 GCA_023415525.1 Bacillota bacterium
CAAGTAGACAGTGGAAATAATAAAAAATTTGTATCGCCAATGATGGTAAGTGGTTGGCGATATTTGTATGCTATTTTTTCTATTAAATAGTTTATTTATTTTATTTGTATTTTGTTGTTGCATAAATTTTAATGATATTAAAAATATTATTAATATTAATTTGATAAATCATTAAAAACAAATCTTAGATTTTCCTATGACAAATATAGCATTAGGGGGCATATGAATGTAAGAAACTAAACTGCTACACTTACTATCTTAAAAGTAGTTAATGTAAGTAAGACAACAACAAAGAGATAAGCAGTCTGGAAGAGATACCCTTTCCCCCTGCGGCCCTCCTCAATACCCCTTTCTTTATCTTTAAAAGGCCCACAAAATCTTACCCTTGAATCACTTCCATAATGAAATTGACATATTCTTGAGCATGATTTATAGAAAAATCTCTGTGATAGAAGCCTTCACGTATTAATAATGAACTGTTGGGAATTATGGCGTTTAGTTTCTTGGCAGAAGTAATCATTTTAAGTTGTTCCTTTTTACCAACGATAATGAAAACTTGTGCCGTTACATTATTTAAACTCTCTTTCATTATAATTATTGTCTTAACCTTTAATTTCCTCAAATGCAATGCTAGCAACATAAGCGACTTTTTTATTTTTATGAAGCGTATATCTTTTTATTGTTTCAATATACTTTAAATTATGGGAAAAAGATAAAATATCTATCGCTTTTTCTAGGCAATCCAAAGATAAAAATTCAAGTTTGGTTTCAATTAAATCGAAGTTTACCTGTGCCATGCTCCTATGTTCAGAAGCCTTCGATATACAATCAAACAACTCAAGTCTTAATTCTTCATCATCTTCATTAGCAGCACATTTTATAAGTATTTCTATCAATTCTGCAAACGAATCAATTTGGGTGTACGATTCAAATAAATCGTCTATATAATTCAGGACATTAAATATTTCTGATTTTGAAGAGTTTTGTAGTTTATTTCTTATGCTTTCAATATTCATCTTTTCACCTACCTATCAAGAAATGGTATATGGGTATCATTTGCGATATTGGAGTCATAAAATGGGCTAGATTCTATAATTATATTTTCTTTATGGAAATTACCACTAGAATTCATAAACCATTTGCCACCAACATTTTTAGGATTAACTTCAACTCTATAAATCCAGTCACTTGAAGCTTTACTTCCATTTGCGACTCTCCCCAATTCACCTCTCTTTATCCGAACAAACCATTCTGGATTAGTAATGATTGAAATGGATTCTACAGCTCACGCCATTGGACGCAACAAGGCTTTTCGTTAGATTCAAAAAAATTTTTGGCACACAACAATGCCATTTCAATTGAAACTACAGCTTCACCTGGGAGTACCGAAATTTCACCATTGGTCATAAACTCAGTATCTTCTTCACCATTGCCGATGGCTTGCCACATATCTCCTTCATCATTAAGGAAGTAGTGAATACAAGCATTCGTTCCATTTATAGAGATGGCTAAACAAGGGTATTCTTTTCTACTAATCCATATATCATCAGGTAAACTCTTTGTACTTTGTAGTATCAAATTTTCGATTGCTTCAAAGGAATCACATTTTATATTGCCGTTATGAGTAGAAATATTCAATTCCATTCACCCCAAATCTTTTGTTAACGTTTAAGTTTACTGTTGTTTTTACTATATCACATAAAATATATTTTACAATCTAACATCATTTAAGCAGTCTGGAAAAGCTGCCCTTTCCCTCTGCGGTCCTCCCCAACACCCGTTTTTATGTAATAAAAAATAGTTTTAAAAATAAAGTTTATTAATAATAATTTAAAAAAGTATATGTTGTTAATAATAATTTGAAAATAATAATTATGTATAGTATGATGGCTTTAAGAACAGTTATTATAGAGGGAGGTGGCATATGAGGTGGCAATGTAAACTTCTAATCCTAGCACTTAACTTCTTCATTCTTTTAACAGGCTGCCGTCCTAATGAAGACAAGCTAGAAAAAAATGAAAAGCATATACCTCAAAAATTTGGGGCAACTTATATGACCATGAACAATCCTTACTTTATAGCTTTAGATAATAGTATAGAAGCTGTATTAGCAGCTAATGGAGATGTACTGATTACAAGAGATCCTGCTCAAACTCAAGAAAAGCAAAATGCTCAAATTAAAGAAATGATAGAAGAAGGTGTAGTTGCTATTTTTGTAAATCCTGTGGACTGGAAAGAAATAAAACCTGCCCTTGAGTTATGTTATGAAGCAGGGGTTCCTGTTTTTAATATTGATACCTATGTATATGACTCAAAATATGTGGTGTCTTGTATCCTATCAGATAACTATAATGCGGGAGTTCAAATTGCACAGGACGTCATGAAAAAAAAGCCTGGTGCTAAAATTGCTATCATTAATGATCAGAATATTAATTCTACTGCATTACGCGTTCAAGGTTTCCTAGATACCATAAGAGGCCATGATGAGTATCGTGTGGTATTTCATAAGAATGTGACAGCAGAACTTGAGGAAGCCATGGAGATTACAAAACAAATGATAGATGAAGGGATAGCTTATGATGTGATACTGGGGGGGAATGACCCAACAGCATTAGGGGCATTAGCAGCACTTCAGCTTCGACGCGTTGATTTGCAGGATATATTGATTTATGGAATTGATGGTTCTCCTGATGGAAAGGCTATGATTGAGCAAGGGTTCTTAGAAGGGACAAGTGCACAGTTTCCAATTGAAATAGGAAGAACAGCAGCAGAATTAGCTTACGAGTATTTAGGTGGTAAGGAAGTGAAACGAGAAATTATTATCCCGGTTCAGTTAATTACTAGAGATAACTTAACTCATTTTGATCCGGATGGTTGGCAGTAAAGAAATGGGGAGAAGAATCAATGAATGCTAGGAAGATAAGAAATATTAAATTACTTATGTTGTTAATAAATATTCTAGCAGTAATATTTCCAACAGTATGTATCTATATAACAACAAATAGGATTTGTGACTTTTATATAGCCCGTGATTTTATAGGGAAAGTCTCAGCACTCCCTTCAAGTCCTGCTATCATTTTAGGCAGTATCATTTTATTATTAGGCTGTCTTTTAAGTTCTTTTGCTTTGAGAGAATATGTTTTTGATAAAAATAATCTATTCAAATATGCCTCACTGGCATTCGATTTTATCCTGTGTATGATCATCATGATTATTCAGAACTTTAATTATAATGGAATCCTTTTTTGGGTATTTGCCAATATTATTTATTATGTGCGTGATAAAGGAAAGATACTTTTTATGTTGCTAGCTATGGGGATTTATGTAGGAACAAACTATGAAGTATTATCCATTCAATCCAATCTATTTACCTTTAGTGATTACATAGAGTATTATGAAGCTTCTACTCAACAGTATTTATTAGGTGCATACAATAGTTTAGTTTCTTTAAATATTATTGTGTTTATTCTGTTTTGTATTTATGTTATTCAAGAGCAACAAGGAATTATTGAGCAAGTTAATTCTCTCTATGCTAAGCTAACTACCACAAACTCCGAGTTACAATTAGCAAATGAAGAATTAAAGGAATATGCCACCATGAAGGAAAAAATGGGAGAGACCAAAGAAAGAAACCGTTTGGCAAGAGAAATCCATGATACTCTAGGGCATACCTTAACAGGAATTTCAGCAGGCTTAGATGCCTGTTTAACAACTATTGAGCTTAATCCAGAAGCTACTAAAAAGCAGCTAGAAGTTATTTCTAAGGTAACAAGGGAAGGCATTGGAGAGGTAAGAAGGTCTGTAAACAAATTAAGGCCAGATGCATTAGAACGATTAAGCTTAGATTCAGCGCTTCAAACCATGATTGAGGATATGAAATCTGTTACAAAGGCAGACATTCAATTAGCGTATCATTTAGGGGATTTTGGACTTAGAGAGGATGAAGAGACTACCATCTATCGTGTGGTCCAAGAA
>JAEZKI010000510.1 GCA_023415525.1 Bacillota bacterium
ATCAATACCCATTCTACGGCTCAATTGGCAGATTATATAGGAGAAGAAAATAGAACAAAGCTACTCAATGAATTTGAAGATTGGTTTATTACAAATAAGAATGTGGCAGATGCAAAAGTGATGGTACAACCTAAAGATATAACAATCAATAAAGAGGGCTTACTGGAAACACGTATCGTAGAGACAACAGAGATTATGAATAAGGAACAAGATGAATTTCTAGGAAAAGAAGTAGAACGCTGCTATAAAATACTCATTGAATGGCAGACTCAAATGGATTTGTCTAAAGAAAAATGGCAAGTAGTGGATCGTAAGATTCTACAAAGTATCGTGTGTTACAAAGAAGAAGATGGAAGATGGATACAATATTGAGAAAAACTATTGAAAGTTATTTGAAATTTGCTAAAATAACTGTATACAATAATACAATTTTAGAGTGTCCTATAAGGAGGATAAATGTGCTTGAGCAATTAGATACATTGGAGAAATCGTCATTAAGGGAAAAAGTTTTTAATTTTATTAGAGATTCTATTTTAGAAGGAAGATATCAGCCTGGAGAAGCATTGCGAGAGACGACTATTGCTACAGAACTTCACGTGAGTCGTACACCTGTGAGAGAGGCTATTAGAAAGTTAGAATTAGAAGGCTTGGTACAATCTATTCCTAATAAAGAAACGATTGTAACGGGCATCTCTAAGGAAGATGTACAGGATATCTTTATGATTCGTAATCGATTAGAAGGGCTAGCAGCTAGCATGGCGGCAGAACGTATAACAAAGGAAGAGCTAGTGGAAATGGAAGAAATTTTAACCCTCACAGCCTTTTATATTAACAAAGCAGACTGTGCCCATGTTTTGGAGTTAGACCATCGTTTTCATGAGTGCATTTACAAAGCAACTAAAAGCAAGGTGTTAACCCATCTTTTATCGGATTATCATTCGTATGTTCAAAAAGCCCGGAAACAATCGGTAGAAATACCTGGTCGTATGCCATGCCTTTTAGAAGAACATACGGCTATTTTTAAGGCTATTGAAGCCGGTGATGGAAAAAAAGCAGAAAGCCTCATTACAAGACATGTACATAATGTAACAACCAACATTAAATTATAGGACTTAAAATAGAAAGCTTCACTTTGCTAAGTAAAATTTTAGACAAAGTGAAGCTTTTTATATAAGAGATATTGTTATTCTAGACGTAGTGTCTCAAGAAGCTCAGACTGAATATCCCAGTTTTTATAGTTTTCTTGGATAGAGGCAGTAAGATTTTCTTTCTCCTGCATCAATTCTTTAGAACGTGTAAAGTCTGTATAGACTTCCTCTAAGCAAAGAAGGGCATCAATATCTACAATACGTGCTTCTTCTTCCTCAATACTATTTTCTAACTTTGTAAGCTCATTTTCACATTTTTTAATTTTAGCTTGAAGTTCCTTTTGTTTTTTCCAATCCTCTTTATTGGGACTATTGGAGGAGCTTTTTGAGAGAGTGGAAGTAAGGGGAGCAATTTCTTTCTTTTTTTCCATATAGTAATCATAGTCGCCCAGATATTCAGTAGCACCTAAGGTATGCATTTCAATAACTTTAGAAGCTGTTTGGTTAATAAAGTAACGGTCATGAGAGACATAGAGAACAGTTCCTTCATAGTTACTAATAGCACTTTCTAAAATTTCCTTGGAGAGGATGTCTAGATGGTTGGTGGGCTCGTCTAGGATGAGAAAGTTAGCTTTGGAAAGCATGATTTTAGCTAAAGCCACACGTCCTTTTTCTCCACCACTTAAATTGGAAATACTTTTAAAGACATCGTCTTCTGTAAATAAAAAGGCAGCTAAAACATTACGGATTTCACTTGTTTTTAAATCCGGAAAAGCTTCTTGGATTTCGGACATAATAGTATGGTTGGGGTTGAGATTCATATGTTCTTGGTCGTAGTAGCCAATAACTACGTTGCTACCTAGATGACTACTTCCAGAAGAAGCTTCTAGTTGCCCCATAATGATTTTAAATAAAGTGGTTTTACCTACACCATTAGGCCCCACTAAGGCGACTTTATCTTCTTTTTTTATGAGAAAACTTAAATTTTGAAAAAGAAGTTTATTGTCAAAGGACTTACTTAAATTTTCTAAGGTTAAAACGTCATTACCACTAGTGAGCCGTGGCACAAGGCGTAGTTGCATAGGCTTGTTGTCTACCATAGGTACATCTAAAAGCTCTATTTTTTCTAGTTGCTTTTCTCGACTTCTAGCGCGCCTAATAGATTTTTCACGATTAAATTGTTTAAGTTTTGCAATAACGGCTTGCTGTTTAGCTATTTCTCGTTGCTGCTTTTCAAAGTGCTTAACAGCTACTTCATACTCTTTTTCACTCTTAATGACATAGTCACTATAATTACCCGTATAAACAAAAGCTCTGCCAAATTCGATGTGAACGACTTTTGTTACGATTTTGTCTAAAAAATAACGGTCATGAGAGATAATCATGACAGCCCCTCTGTAGGTTTTTAAAAATCCTTCTAACCACTCAATGGCTTCAATGTCTAAATGGTTAGTTGGTTCATCTAGTAAGAGTAGTGTGGGTTCTTCAAGAAGCAATTTTCCTAGAGCTACTCGATTTTTTTGACCACCTGATAAAATAGAAAGGGGCTTATCATAAACACTTTCATCAAATCCCAATCCTTTTAGCACCCCTTTGACAAGGCTACGGTATTCATATCCCTTATTATTTTCAAAAGTGGTACGTAACAGATCATAAGCATGAATGAGTTCAAGGGAAGAAGTTTTGGCAATTTCTTCTTCCATTTCATGAAGTTTTTGTTCCATAGCAATAACTGAATCAAAAACATGAAGTAATTCTTCATAGACAGTGGCACCTGATTCAAAATCCATCTCTTGCTTGAGATAACCTATGCTGCAATCTTTGGCATGAACGACAGTCCCCTCATCTGCTAATAATTCACCAGCCAAAATTTTAAATAAGGTGGTTTTACCAGCCCCGTTATTTCCGATAAGTGCTACTTTTTCGTGTTCTTCTATATGAAAGCTAATGGTATTTAGAATACTTTTTTCGTTAAAAGCTTTTTTTATATTACTGCAAGATAGTATCATATTTATCCTCCTCATCCTCTACCTTCTAATAGTATCAAAAAATAAGAGAAAATAAAAGGAATACCTCTATTGACAGAGATTGACAATAAAAAAACTATAATGCTATACTAATATAATAGAATAGAACGAGTTAAGGAGATGAGAAGGTGACGGAGGAAAGAAGAATATCTATGGCAGTAATAAGAAGACTACCCCGTTATTATAGATATCTAGGAGAGTTACTAGAAAAGGGAGTAGATAAAATTTCTTCGAGAGAACTGAGTGAAAGAATGAATGTAACAGCATCACAAATTCGTCAAGATCTTAATAATTTTGGTGGATTTGGACAACAGGGGTATGGCTATAATGTAGAGTATCTTCATTCGGAGATTGCAAAGATATTGGGGCTTGATAAAAATTATAAGATGATTATCGTTGGGGTAGGTAATTTGGGACAAGCTCTTGCAAACTATGGTTCTTTTGAAAAAAGGGGATTCCACTTAGTGGGATTATTTGATGTGAATCCAAGACTTGTTGGAATGAGTATTCGGGGAATAGAAGTTAAAGATATTGATCAAATGGAGCAATTTGTAAAAGAAAACAAAATCGACATTGCTATACTGACTGTGCCTAAGACCAGAGTTAAGAGTATTGCAGAAAATTTAGCAAGTTGGGGGATTAAAGGGCTTTGGAATTTTTCACCTGTTGATTTGTTTTTACCTAATAACGTACAAGTTGAAAACGTCCATCTTTCTCACAGCTTAATGACCTTAGCTTATACGATTAATGAAGCCGAAGCTGAAAGAGATAAGCAATAACAAGATTTCATTGGTACACTCTGCTTAAAAAGGCAACTAGAAAATGATTGTTAAAAAATAAAAATGTTCATCAGTCTTTTGATTAGAAAATTGTGAGACTGATGAGCATTTTTTTGTTCCTAAGTCTCTTAGAAAAGGATGGTAAGATCCACGATACGAGAAAAGCCCATTGCATCAATAACTAGCATCTGGAGAAATAACTGGGCGAAACTTGATAGAGTAAAGTAGGAATATTCAGTAATATTATGGTAATAGGGAGCTAAAATTGTTATAATTAATTTAAAATTTATATATTTTATAGAAATTTAACAATGGGGTGACTAAATGCTTACAGGAGAACTTAGAAATAAGATTGATAAAATATGGGAGACATTTTGGACAGGAGGGCTTACCAATCCTTTAGAAATGATAGAGCAGTTTACATACTTACTCTTCATCAAACAACTTGATGAGGTAGAAACAGCAAAAGAAAGCGATGCAGTGATTTTGGGGCTGCCTTATGAAGGACTTTTTCCTGCTACTAAACAACATTTAAGATGGAGTCAGTTTAAGGATAAAGAAGCAGAAGAGATGTATAACATTGTATTAAATGAAGTTTTTCCTTTTATTAAAAACCTACATCAACATGGGGACTCTGCATATTCAAAGTATATGGGAGATGCCATCTTTAAAGTACCTACACCACTACTTCTTTCAAAAGTGGTAGATGGTATTAATGGTCTTGATATGAAAGATAGGGATACAAAGGGAGATATCTATGAGTATCTGCTCTCAAAGGTGGCAACATCAGGAACGAATGGCCAGTTTAGAACACCAAGACATATTATCAAAATGATGGTGGAGCTAATGAGTCCCACACCAACAGATACCATTATTGACCCTGCCATGGGGAGTGCAGGCTTCTTAGTAGCTGCAAGTGAGTACTTGAGAGATAATCACAGTGATTTATTCCTAAATGCAGGTCTTAAGGCGCATTACAACAACCATATGTTCTATGGCTTTGATATGGATAGAACCATGCTTCGTATCGGGGCAATGAATATGCTTCTTCATGGTGTAGACAACCCTAATATTGAGTATAGAGATAGTCTTTCAGAAAATAACAAGGATATGGAGAAATACACCTTAGTACTTGCCAATCCACCCTTTAAAGGATCTTTAGATTATGAATCAGTAAGAGCAGATCTTTTGAAAGTAACCAAGACAAAAAAGACTGAGCTTCTATTCTTAGCGCTTATTCTTAAGATACTTAAGAATGGTGGTAGAAGTGCAACTATTGTTCCAGATGGCGTACTCTTTGGAAGTAGCAATGCCCATAAAGATATTAGAAAAGAAATTGTGGACAATAACAAGCTAGAAGCCATTATCTCTATGCCAAGTGGTGTATTTAAACCTTATGCAGGTGTAAGTACAGCTATCCTTATCTTTACAAAGACTGGAGCAGGCGGAACAGATAAGGTCTGGTTCTATGATATGAAAGCGGACGGCTATTCACTAGATGATAAGAGGCAGGCTATTGAGGAAAATGACATTCCTGATATTATTAAACGTTTTAGTTATCTAGAAAAAGAACAGGAAAGAAAGCGTACAGAGCAAAGCTTTCTAGTGGATGTACAAGAGATTAGAGATAATAACTATGACTTGTCTATCAATAAATACAAAGAGATTGAATATGAAGAAGTAAAATATGCCTCTCCTCAAGAGATTCTTGCAAATATCAAACAGCTTGAAGCTGAGGTGAATGCAGGAATTGAAGAACTAGCAGCTATGTTGGAGGGGTAGAAAGATGGAATATATCAAGTTTGGAGATTTGTATACAATTACAAAGGGGAAAAAAGTTGAAGCATTAGAAGAAAAACAGGATGGAGCATTTAGATATATCCAAATCGATGATTTGAGAAATGATGATAATATTAAGTATTGTTTACTACAAAAGGGATATGTAGTTGCCAAGCCAAAAGATTTAATTATTGCATGGGATGGAGCAAATGCTGGAACTATTGGATATGGACTGACTGGAGTAATAGGGAGTACACTTGCACGGTTAAGTACGGACTCTAAAGAAATAGATGTTAACTTTATGGGAAGATATATGCAATCTCAATCCGAAGCATTGAGAGATAAATGTACAGGGGCCACTATTCCACATATACAAAGAAGTATTTTAGAAGACACACTTATTCCCAAATATGACATTCAAATTCAAGAAAGAATAGGAGAAATTTTGGAAAAGGCACAAGACCTTATAAGTAAACGTAAAGCACAAATTCAAGCTTGTGATGAGCTGATTAAATCCCAATTTATCGAGATGTTTGGTGATCCGATGAAAAACGAAAAGATATGGGGGTCCCAAGCTTTAGGTGAACTATGTACAATAGTTCGAGGTGGTTCGCCGAGACCCATTGCTAACTTTTTAGGTGGAGATATTCCATGGATAAAAATTGGAGATGCAACACAAGATGATGATATATACCTGCATGGTACAAAAGAACACATTATAGAAGATGGGATCAAGAAGAGCAGATTTGTTAAGTCAGGCAGCTTAATATTTGCAAACTGTGGAGTGTCATTAGGATTTGCTAGAATCATTACATTCGATGGATGTATTCATGATGGCTGGTTAGCTTTTCAAGATATTGATGAGATGAAAGTAAATAAGGTATTTTTATTGAAATCACTAAATATGTGTACTGAACATTTTAGGAGAACAGCTCCAGATGGAACGCAACCTAATTTAAATACTGACATTATGAAAAAGTTCATTCAAATATTACCACCACTTGAGTTGCAAGAGGAATTTATTCAATTTGCAACTCGAGTAGACAAATTGAAATTTGAAATGGAAAAAAGCCTTCATGAACTAGA